>JAUVYC010000049.1 GCA_030603285.1 Spirochaetota bacterium | reverse complement strand
GGGGTGTACTGATAAGCACAGGATATGGTAATAATGTTCGGAAAATTGACGATCCTGTAAAAAATACTTACATCCTTAGAACCCTGACACATGAAAAAGATAATGATAAGGTGATTGAAGATATAAAGAGCGCCCTCACATACCGATTTGGGAATGTAATTTTTGAGAGGATAGATATAGTTGGGCCCCGGATCAGTAAGTATCTTTTAAGAACTTCCTACCTCATCGGGATTGTTGCTCTAGCACTTATCCTCCTTTATACGACATTCAGGTTCCGTTTTCGATTCGGTGTTGCAGCGATTTGTGCCCTTGTTCATGATGTTCTAATAGTCTTAAGTCTTATTTCTTTTCTCGGAAAAGAAATGGATACTTTTATACTGGCTGCAGTTCTTACAATAATTGGTTATTCCCTGAATGATACGATAGTTATATTTGACAGAATAAGAGAAAATTTAAAAACATCGAAGGCGTACGAAAACTATGAAGTGACAGTTAATACCAGTATTAATCAATCGTTATCCAGAACCGTGATTACTTCTATGACAACATTACTTGTACTTTTGTCATTGTATATCTTTGGTGGAAATACAATGAAGGATTTTGCTTTTGCTCTGATAGTTGGTGTAATTGCAGGCACGTATTCTTCAATGTTTATTGCATCTGCTCTTGTTGTAGAATGGCACAGATGGAAACCGGAGAAGGTCAAAAAGGTTTAGAATGGTAATAAATTACCGAAGATTATAATCTTAATTAATAAAACCTATTTTCTGGTATAATTAAATGATAAGGAAAAGGAGTAAAGCGATGTTAAAAAATGATGAGTCAAAAGTGATTGAAGAAAAAGATGTTGATACAATATTGGCAGATGATATTGATTTTTCAGGTACTATGAAGTTTAAAAAATCACTTATGATTAAAGGGAAATTCGACGGCCGTATCGATGCTGACGGTCATCTCATTCTTGGTACAGATTCAATCGTAAAAGCTGCTATCAAGGCAGGTGTGGTAACCAATTTCGGGAAAATTATTGGAAATGTAGAAGCAATTAAAAAAATTGAATTATTAAAAGGTGCTGAATTAAATGGTGATGTTAAAACACCTGACCTGATAATTGAAAGCGGCTGTATATTTAATGGAAATTGTTCAATGGGTCCTCAAGGCTATAGCCCCAAGGGCGGGCCTGAAGCTGCAAAGGAATCGGGTGCAGGATTGGATGAACGGCAAAAAAAATAGTTGCATTTATCATATAAAGAGCTTTTTTAGAGTAAATATATCAAGAAGTAAATGTATTATATTATGAACAGGAAATTTTCCTTTTTATTGCTCCTTAGTTTGTGCATTTTCTTTCCATCTCTTACCCATTCAAGTTTCCAGGAAGGATACGATTTATATAAGCAGGGGAAGTATTACGATGCTGAAAAGATACTGATAAGGGAAAAAGAGCTCACTCCAAATAATCTTGATGTCTATGCGGTGCTTGGCTGGTGTTATTTAAATACCGGACGTTACAGGATGGCAATTGAGATTTGCGATGAGGGATTAAAACTCAGCCCGACGGATACACGGTTTTTAACAACGATAGGAAGATCACATCTCGAACTGAAACGATACGCTGATGCAATAACGTATCTTCAGAAATCAATTTCCCTTAACCCGGATAACTCATATAATTATTATTACCTTGGGCGTATATACCTGAATCAGGGAAAATTAATTCTTGCTGAAACCGCATTTTCTGCAAGTATTATGCTGAAGAAGGATCGTTATGTTTACTATAAATACAGGGCTCAAGTTTACGAAAAAATGGCAAACTATAAATCCGCTGAGCAGGATTATAAAAAAGCATTGACTCTGAAACCAAATGATCCCGGATTAAAAGAATCTCTTATTCAGGTAATCAGCAAGCAGGCTGAACAGGAAGGCCTATTTGAATAAGGGTAAACGGAAAAGGTTAAAGGATAAAGGATAAAGGTTAAAGGGAAAAGGGAAAAGGGTATATCAATCACATAAAATTTTGATAATCTCTGCGTCTCTGTAGCAACATATTATATAAAGGGCTTTGAATGAACACAAAAGAATTATCAGTCATTGTTATAAATCATGGTTGTAAACTTAACCAGTTTGAAGGGGAAGCACTTGAAAACAGTTTCAGGCTGACAGGGTTCAAAATAGCCGACCTCAAAAAGGGGGAGAGACCGGATATAACAATCATCAACACATGCACCGTAACAGGCAAGAGTGACCGGAAATCACGAAATTCAATTTATAAGGCTGTGGCCCTAAAAAAAACTTCAGGGTTGGTAATCGTAACAGGATGTTATGCAGAAACCAATCCTGATATACTGAAAGAGATAAGAGGAGTAGATTTTGTTTTAAGCAACCGTGAAAAAGCAGCAATACCAGAGGTTATTAAATCATACCTTGACAATAAATCATTCAACGTAAATGCACCGGACTCCTCGTTTCTCTTCAGAGGCTCTGCGTACCCTGAGCGTTCAAGGGTGTTTGTAAAAGTACAGGATGGATGCAGCATGAGCTGTACATACTGCAAGGTCCCATTAGCAAGAGGCAGATCTAGAAGCAGGGAAGCAAATGATATCTTTTTATATATTAAAAAGATTGTGGAAAATGGATATAAAGAAATTGTATTAACAGGAATAAACCTGGGTGATTATAACTATAACTGCATTCATCTGGCAGATCTGCTCTCTCTTTTCCTGGAACATGATGATAAGTTTAGAATCAGGCTTTCCTCAATAGAGCCTTTTTATTTCCGGGATGGTCTCTTCGAAATTATCCGGAATAAACGTATAGTCCCTCATTTTCATATTCCAGTCCAGAGTGGGTCGGATAGAATTTTAAAATTGATGAATAGACCTTATGATGTAAATACATACAGGGAGATTGTGAGGAGAATAGAATCAGTGAGACCGGAAAGCCATTTTTCCACTGATATCATTGTTGGGTTCCCTACAGAAAATAAAGAAGATTTTCAAAATACCATGGATTTAATAAGGTCTATTGGTTTTGCTTCGATACATGTGTTCAAGTATTCTGAAAGGGATGGAACAAAGGCGGCGGTTCTCAAGGATGACGTCAGTTATAATGAAAAGGCATTGCGAAGTAGAAGGGCGATATCAAAAGGAGCGGAATTAAATTATTTGTACCGTAAAAAGTTTCTGGGTAACATACGGGACACCATATTCGAAAACCATAAATTGAACAGGCAGGATTCAGAGAATTCATGGGAAGGTATCACTGATAACTATATACGGGTGAAGTTGAACAATAGTAGAGATGAAGCGGTCCCTTCCTTTGGGGATCTGAAAAAAAGGATTCTCCCCGTTAGAATAACAAGGGTTGAAAAAGACTGTACTTATGGTGAGATTGTAGAGCAGCATAGTTAAACAAGGAACAACATTTGGATATACATTTTAAAATATCGCTTTTTCGATTTTTAATATCTTATACCGTTTTTTATTATTCTTTGTTCCCAGGTCAATTGAATCCCCCACTGCATTATTCAGAAGGATTTCACCGATTGGTGAACTATAAGATATTACTTTTTTGGACGGGTCAGATTCCCATGGACCGAGAATTGTGTACTTTTCTGTTTTATCATCATCTATACTATTAAGTGTGATCATGGTCCCAACTGATACTGTATTGGTTTTAATATCTTCCGGTTTGATAATCTGGGCTTTATTGAGGCTTTCAGAAAGAATTTTTATCTGGTGTTTTAAAAACTCCTGTTTTTCAATTGCATACTTATATTCAGCGTTCTCGCTCAGGTCACCTTTCTCCATGGCAATGCCTATCTCTTTACTGTTTGCCGGAATCTCGACATCCAGGAGATATTTCAGTTCGATTTGTTTTAGTTCATAGGACCGCTGAGTAACAACAAGCTGTCTGCTGTTATTAATACGTTCAACCTCATCCTCAAATATAATTTGAGGCTGAGAAGTCTTAATGGCAAATCTCATCTTAATAATATATTCATCCTTCAATTCATTAATTGTTAATATTGTCGGCATCAATCTTCTTATTTTTGTTTCATCCGCTGTTTTTATATATTTGATGAGCAGATTATCCTTAAATAGTATGTCCACAATTGTATTGAAGAGTTTTCTGTTATATACAACATTTCGTTCATTTATTAATTCCCTGCTTGCAATTTCCAGTAAATGAGTGAGGCTCATAATTGCATGATCAAAGTCTATATTGATCTTTAAATCCCCTTGTTTTGCAATGAGGTTTTTTCCTATCCAGATAAACAATTCAGTATACTCCCGGTAATGGGCAAAAATGTTGCGTATCAGCACATCGACGATCGATTTTTTCCCTTCAGCAATTAATTCCTCAATGATAAATTTCATGGGATATTCGTAGAAGCACTTTACATAAATTTGAGGCCAATTTTCTGCAGTTCGTCTAATGTTGATCAGGAAACTTTTTTTCAGTTCATTTTCGGGTATCAGAGGTAAATAAGTATGTATATCTTTGAGATTTTCCAGAATCTCCTTAAAATCAAAAGAAAACACAATAGGCAAATAGCTGTAAGTTTTTTTAAGATTTTTAAGCAGGAAAAAACTTTTTAAGGAATTTTCATTCAGGTTGTTTATAGAAGAAATAAAAACTGTAAAATATTTAAGCATATCCTCGAAATACTCAGAATCTATATCACCATGGCTAATAAAATCATGGAAGAGTTCGAATCTTTTATCAAAGTTTTTCTCTGTTTTGAATTTATTATATATATCCTCGTCAAATGAGATCGGTTTTTTTCGTATAAAATAGACTTCATTCTTTTCGGGAAGAGTGCCGAAATAAGGATTTTTTTTCAGGATTGTTTTTGCTTTCCCCCACCATTTTGTCCATTCCTTTTGCGATAAAATGCCATTCAAGAGCTCTTCTTTAAAATCCTTTACTGTTGCAGCATTATGCTTGCTCTTAATGACCATTTTAAGGCCCTCTTCAACATTGGAAATTATTAATTCCCTTAATTTGGCACTGTCTTTGTTTTTTAGAAGCCATACATGATCTGGAGGCAGAATTTGAAGACAGGAGAGTGCCATTTGAAGTGTCATTCGGTGTCTTGGCTTATGTTTGAATTTTATTATGAGATATTCTTCTTTGATTTCTATACAGATTCCAATACCCCATGTTCTGTGAAAGACATAGTTCCCCACATCAAAAATGATATGTTTTTCAAATATATCAATAGCAGTCTGTATTTCAACTGTATGATCGCTTAGTCCGGATTTTTCAAGATACTCATTAAGAAGGGAATGGGTTTTATATTTTTCTCCACAGCACATTGCGAGTTCATCACGAGCTTCCTTATCCTTTTGGTTATATGAGAGTATTTTCTTTAAAAGTTCAATTGCAATATCAAACTCCCCCTTTTCTTTATAATATGGGACAACAAAAGAGAGGAGAAATGCAGCTTTTTCTATCCCGGCTACCTCTGCAATCCGTTTTTCAGTATTAATAAAAAAGTTCAGGTCTTCCGGAGTGAGATCAATAAGTTTCAGCCAGATTTCCTCAACAGAATTATACATCCCTTTTTTAAGATAACGTAAAAGAGCCTTTTTATAATAATCTACCGATTCTTCGATTTTTCCCTCTTTCTCTTTTATAGCTGCCAGTTTTTTAGTTATATCAGCCTCATCATAATCTATCTTTACCAATCTTTCCCAGACTGAATAAAGCTCTTTCTCTTTATTGTCGTTCATCATACACCTGGTGAGTGCTTCAAGTGCATACTTGTTTTCTCCATATTTTAAAGTCTCTTTTGATAGGAATTCAACGATATTAAATCTTTTGTTATCAATGAAAAGATTTATTAACTTCTGTATGTGACCTTCATCAAGTGTTTCTTCTTCAAAATTCAATTTACCTATAACGTATAATGCTATTATACTGGTGGGAGTATGTAATAAATGTTCAGAACAGAGCGTACGGATTTCAGGAAGATGCGTACTCTTTTTTGCACTTCTAATGATGGAATCAAGATCACTAAAGTTTTTTATTGTATAATTATTGAGTGTTGCACGTGTCCACTTTTCTTCGTTAAGTGATTCTGATAGACTTTTTGTAATGTCAGCTTTCATATTATTCTCCATTTTTAACCATCTTATACTATATTAAGAAAACATCTTTTCAAAATCAATGATAAAATATTTATAAATACCCGGATATACATGCGACAGGAGTCAGGATAGTTAAAAATATTTTTATTCTAAATATTGTGTAAATATTTCCGGATTTATATTATTTATTTTTTGAAGAGATTTTTCTATTTCTTTTTTACTTCCCGCTACAATCTTTAATGTATCAATTAACCAGAAATAGTGATTGAGGAGTTTGGGTTCAATATACATCCTTTTTTTTCTGTTTGTATTGTATTCATCTTCAAGGTTTTTGATTTTATTTCTGAGTTCCTCAAGTTCACCTTTTTTTGGTTCCCTTTTAACATTAAAAGCACCTTTTACCTCTGCTATTACAGGCATCCAGTACACAGCGATTTCCGGATCGTTAACACTTGCCAGAGTTTTTTTATAGAGCATGTGAATAAAAGGAGATTCAATTTTGTCAAGCTCTATTTGACCCGGGTCCAGGAAGAATGCTTCCCTGAATAAAACCTTAGCTTTTGAGGTTTCATCGATACTGAAATAGCAATCCCCTAATTTAGCAAGAAGGGAAGAATCTTCTATGTTAAATCCTCTCGCATATTCATAAACATCAATTGCCTTTTCATAATTACCAAGCCGTTTAAAAAGGTCACCAATTTGTATGAGAATTGCAGTGTCAGGAACAATCCCTTCATTATAAGCCTCAGCGAATGATTCAATGACATCGCAGAAAATGAATTTTTGTATTGATGATGTTGATCTGCCATGCTTTATATGGTTTTTGTTCATATATTTTTCGAAATCCTTCCATTCTTTTAGAAGGAGTTTTCCTTTATCATAAGAAGTAAAATATTTCTTTAACTTATTCTTTTTACTTATCCAGAATTTAGAAGCCTTAATACCATCATTCGCTCCCGGGAAATTCGGGTTTTCTATTATAATACTTTCAAAGAGGACAATAGCCTTATCAAACTTTCCTTCCTCCAAAAATTTATGCGCTTTATTCTGTTTTATGAAAAGGGGATCATCTTCAAATGTTAATTGTCCGCCATTTTCCATTATTTTCTGTACCATCTAAATGGATTTGAGTTTATATTTGTCAATTGGAGGCAGGATATGTGTAGATACATTAAGTACACATCATAATAATAACAAATTTTTGTATAGTATGTCAAATGATTCTTGGCATCTACCTGGCATTTGCTTCTTGATACCTGCAGCAAATAGTAAAAAGTACTTTTCATTTGTTACGAAAATAATCAATTTATTTCTATGATAGATTAAAGTTTATCAGGCAGGAAAGAATTTTGTAAAAATGTTAATCGGTTTTAAATTTATTGTCGACTATTATTATGAATATGAGTCGGTGAGGGATTCGATGCAAAAGAGAATTCTTATCTTTTTTTGTATGTTAATTGCATTGATTCTCATGCCGATAATTCTTTTTCCAACAAATACTTCCATTGAAGATGCCCAGTTTTTCCTTGCACAGGAACTCTTTAAAAAGAATAGGTACAATGATGCTGTAAGGGAATTCAGAAGGTTGCTTTATGAAATGAAAACAAGCAAATATGCAGATGCCTGTTACTATTATATTGGTAATGTATATTATTCTCTGGATAAATATAGTGATGCAGAAAGTAATTTAAAAATTGTTGTAGATAAGTACAAAACCAGCAGGTACCACAGTACATCCCTGTACCTTCTTGCACGATCGTTATTTATGCAGAATCAGTTTGCTGATTCCATTAAGCTCTTTGAGTTATATGTAAGGAAATATCCCCCCCTTGATTATGCAGATAATAGTTTGTACTGGAAAGCTGAAGCATTATTAAGTTTAGGAAAACGGAAAGAAGCAAAACTTGTGCTAAGGGAGGTATTAAAAAGATATCCTTACGGTAATAAGGCTGATGCATCACGCTTTAAGCTCAGATTAATTATGCTGGAAGAAGAGGTGAAAACGAAAGAAAAGCCTGTGGAAAAAGAACCTGTGCAGGTTGAGCATATAACGTATGAATCGGAAGCACTTGCCAAAGAGATTAGAATATTAAAAGAAAAGGAAAAAAGTTTATTGGCTGGGATAGAAGAATTAAATAGTCAAATAGACAGTTTAAAGACCGAAATAAACAATTTAAGAGAGGTCGGTACCGGAACACTGGAAGAGAAGGAAAAACAGATTCAGGAAAAGATAAATGCGCTCATTTCATGGGAGAACATTCTTAAGATCAAGGAAAAAGCGTTAAATCAGAAAGAAGAAGAGCTGGACGTGGAATATGAAAAACTCAAGAAAATGATCAGTGAGTTGGAATGAGTTGAAAATGTATAAGAAATTCTTTTTGGTAATAATTTTACTTCTTTTACCTTCTGTAATTCCTGCCGCAACAATAGAAAATAAACATCTTCTAGCGGATGTTGATGACGAGACAGGGAGAATATACCTCTCGACAGTAGAAGGCCGCTCCGATATTTTAGGAGACGAGAGAATTAATCTGCTTTTCTTTGATAGGCCACCTGCAAGTTATACTGTAATTTATGTAAGTAATGATGCATTTATATATGGGAGCCACAGGGGGAGATTTACTAAAAGACCTGTGACTGTTGGTAAGTCTATTTCGGCTTTTTGGGAAAATAATCTCATAAGCGTTTTGCAGAATGTACAGTTTATTCAAAGAAAAAGTTCTGGTATTGAAGATGGAGTATTGATTACCTATACAATTGAAAATAAGACGGATTTCCCGCTTGATACCGGGCTTCGATTTTTATTTGATACTTCCCTCGGGGAAAAGGGAAAATACCATTTTGATATTCCTGGCACCGGGAAAATATGTTATGAAACCGAGTTTGGAAAAAATGAACTTCCGGATTACTGGTTATCTGTCGGATTGTCGGAGGATATTTCAATCTGCCTTCGGGGTGTGATCAAAGGAAACGTTGTAACTTCCCCTGATAAAATCGTATTTGCAAATTATAAAGCATTAAGGGAAAGTTATTATTATTACAGGATTCGAAAAAAGAAGACCTTTGATTTTCCTCCTTATTCAAAGAATGACAGTGCAGTAGCGATTTATTACAACCCCACAGAACTTGCTGCCGGGGCATCGCGAAAATACAGCACTATCCTTGGACTATGCGGCGAGGGTGAATATGGGGAAGATGAGGGTGAAATTTTAGAGGTAAAGGAAAAACCTGGTGATAAAGAACTGCCATCGGAAAAGGAAGAAAAAATAGAACCGGAGGTGAAACCACATCGGGAAGTGGATGTCGACTTAATTAAAAAGGAACTGGCAAACATAGATGAATTAAGGGGATCACTTGAAAAGATTAACAATCTTATAGAACAAATAAATCAAATTCTTGACACCGAAGAAAAGATCATAGAAGAAGATGAGCTGATGCGTTTAAAAAATGCATTAATTGAGCTTGAACAAATGAGTGAGAAGTGAGGATTACCTGCAATTCCGGCTTGTTTCTGAATTGAATTACTTCAATTTGCCTGAAAGTTTTGAGAGTTTAAAGTTTCTTTTTAATTCCCGGAGTTCATCCTTTTTACGGATATCTTCCTTCTTATTATAAAATTTTTTCCCTTTAGTCAGTCCAATCTCTACCTTGATTTTACCATTTTTTAAATAGATTTTTAAAGGTAAGAGCGTAAATCCCTTTTCCCTGACTTTTGAATCTAATTTAATAATTTCTTCTTTATGGAGAAGGAGTTTCCTTTCTCTTAGTGGATCATGATTGATTCTGTTTCCAAACGGATATTGGTTTATATGTACTTTTTTTAAAAACATTTCACCATTTTTAATGAAACAAAAGCCATCTTTAAAACTGATTTTTCCATCCTTTATTGATTTTACTTCTGTTCCTTTAAGAGCGATTCCCGCTTCTATTGTTTGTATAACAAAAAAGTCGTGAAGAGCTTTTTTATTTACTAATATTTTTTTTATTTCGACGTTTTTCTCTGCCATGATAGTATAATAACAGAAGTATGGTTACATGCCAAATGATTCTAAAGTTTTTTTTCATATAAAAATAAAACACTAAATATATTTTAAAAGGGCAAAGCAGTAGGGACCATTCATGAATTGCCTCTAATAATATGACTACGTTTTAGTTGACATTAAAATTTTTTATCATTATCTTTGTTTCATAAAAAACAATGTTTATATAAATTAATAAGTATAGATCTGGGGTTCGCAATTAATGGATGATGTTGAAAGGAAAGGTGCCGATGAAGACGGGGTTTTAATTAAAAAAAGGGATGCTGACTATAAAAAAGATAACGAAATAAAAGATAAGGAACTCCCCATTGATAAACTTGATGGAGGAAAAAGGGGGAAAGCACGCTCTCCAAAAAAGAAAGGTGAATCAAGAAACCCCAGTGTTGTTGCTGAAGAAAAAGTTTTTGAAGAAAAACCGGGAAAAACCCTCAAGAAAAATCTTTTAGAAAGACTTGATAAAAAAGAGATCAATGCTCTCCTCACAGCAAGAAAGGACCTCGAAGAAAAGAATCAGATCGTACAAGAGAAGAACAATCTTATTTGCGAATACGAAGACCTATTAAAGCGAAAACAGGCCGAGTTTGAGAATTACCGTAAACGGATTATTAAAGAAAGTGAGGAAAACAAGAAATATGCTAACGCAGAAATCATTCTTGATATTATTACAATTATGGATAATTTTGATAGAGCTGTAGATTCTACAAAGTCGTCGCGGGATTTTGATGGATTACTTGAAGGTATTATTATGATTGAGAAACAATTCAAGGATATGCTTGAGAAAAAGTATGGCGTAAAAAAAATAGAAGCAGTGGGAAAAGAATTTAATCCTAACTGCCATGATGCGATTATGATGGAGGAATCAGAAGAATATCAGGAAGATACAGTTGTTGAAGATTTTCAAAAAGGATACATAATGCATGATAGAATAATACGACCTTCTAAGGTAAAGGTTGCAAAAGCTGTATCTCCTGTAAGTCAGTTGAATAATAACGCAAATGACAAAGAAGAGGAGGAGGCGCCTGAAAAGGGTTAAACCTCTGAGAAAGGAGTTTACATATGGGAAAGATAATAGGAATTGATTTGGGAACAACCAATTCCTGTGTAGCGGTTATGGAAGGTAATGAGTCAAAGATAATAACAAATTCTGAGGGACAGAGAACAACACCTTCCGTTGTAGCTTTCACGAAGAAGGATGAAATATTAACAGGGCAGCCTGCAAAAAACCAGATTATTACGAACTCTGATAATACAGTCTACTCAATAAAGCGGTTTATGGGGAGAAGATATTCAGAGGTCAAAAAAGAGGTTTCAATGGTACCGTATAAGGTGATCCAGGGGAAAAATGGAAACGCCAGAATAAAGGTGAGTGTCGGGGAATTTTCTCCACCGGAAATATCGGTACGGATTCTGCAAAAGATGAGACAAACAGCAGAAGATTATCTTGGTGAGAAGGTGGCAGATGCAGTAATAACAGTTCCTGCGTATTTTAATGATTCTCAGAGGCAGGCAACAAAAGATGCCGGCAAAATAGCAGGGCTTAATGTGAAGAGGATAATAAATGAGCCAACCGCCGCATCTCTTGCATACGGTCTTGATAGAAAGAAGGATGAAAAAATTGCTGTCTATGATCTTGGTGGAGGTACCTTCGATGTCTCTATCCTTGAATTGGGGGATGGGGTGTTTGAAGTAAAATCCACAAACGGGAATACACATCTTGGCGGGGACGATTTTGATCAACGGGTCATGGAATGGCTTATACAGGAGTTTAAGAAGGAGCAGGGTATAGATCTATCAAATGATAAGATGGCACGGCAGAGGTTAAAAGAGGCGAGTGAAAAAGCAAAGATCGAACTTTCAAGCGCTGCAACTACTGAGATTAACCTGCCTTTTATCACTGCTGATTCAGGAGGGCCAAAGCACCTCAATTTAACCTTAACAAGGGCAAAGTTTGAACAGTTAATCGAAGATCTTATTGAATCTACAGTAAAGCCCTGTGAGATCGCAATTAAAGATTCGGGCTTGAGTGCTAAGGAAATTGATGAAGTGATTCTGGTCGGTGGTTCTACACGTATTCCTG
>JAUVYC010000150.1 GCA_030603285.1 Spirochaetota bacterium | reverse complement strand
AAAAGGAGATGGCCATAAATCCTGTACCGAACCCCATGACGGGATAGAAGGAATATCCGATCCTGTATCCTGCTCCGGAAAATCCAAATATCGTAAATGCGCTGAAATTCGTTGCTGCCATGGTAAAAAAGAGGAGAAGCTTTGACAGGTTCCTTCCTGCAAGAAAAAATTCTATTTTGTTTTTCTTTGCTTTTTTTCGAAAAATTAATCCTATAACTAATGTTAAGAAAAGATAGGCAAACAGAATGATAAAACGATTATTCATGGAATTCTCCTGATTAAAAAATATTTTCGTATTAGTAGGGACAATTCATGAATTTCCCCTACGATAGATGTACCTAAATTTTGTAAGGTATGAGTTTATTCTATTTTTAAAACTGCATAGTAAAAAAGCCATCCGGACCCGTACGAGTCTGGATGGCTTTCACCTGGAACATAACCCGTTGTTGAATTGTTAGAGTTTTTATTTTAAGGAAATTATATAGAGTATCGATTCACATGTCAATATAAAAATATCCTGCCAGGATATCCTGCCAGCACTTTAAACCGGATATTTTGTGTTTTTATTTAATTATATTTGACTGAACGCGGGTATTTTTTTATAATAGAAAAACTAACTATTTTAGTGGAGGTGCTTTAATGGCTAATCTTAAGGGAATTGCAGAAGCCTTAATTGAAGGGAATGCAGACAAAGTAAAGGAACTTGTCAAAACAGCCGCTGATGAGGGGGTTGAAGCAAAAAAAATTCTTGATGAAGGATTAATCTCGGGCATGGAAGTTGTTGGTGTACGGTTTAAGAATTGTGAAATATATGTTCCCGAAGTACTGGTAAGTGCCCGTGCGATGCATGCCGGAATGGATATTTTGGGACCGCTGCTTGTAGCAAGCGGTGTGAAGGCAAGAGGCACATTTGTTGTAGGAACAGTAAAAGGAGACCTGCACGATATTGGTAAGAATCTGGTTGCAATGATGCTGAAGGGCGCGGGATGGAAAGTAATTGATCTAGGAGTCGATGTTGACGCAGATATGTTTGTACAGTCTGCTCTTGATGAAAATGCAGATGCAATCGGCTTAAGTGCGCTGCTTACAACAACGATGGTAAACATGAAATCTGTTATTGAACTTGCAAAGAATAAAGATTGTAAGGCAAAGATCGTTGTTGGCGGCGCACCGTTAACACAGAATTATGCTAATGAGATCGGAGCTGATGGTTATGCACCCGATGCTGCCACTGCTGCTGAGCTTGTTGGCGGTTTTGCCTGATCTCGCATAATCCGAGGGTTGAGAAATATCGTTTTGTTTAGAAGTAACAGAGGCAGCAGGAGACCACTATGTCTGGGAATTTGAGAAAAGCAGTTCTCCTTGTCATTGATGTTCAAAACGATTTTTGCCCTGGGGGAAAACTTGAAGTTAAAGAAGGGGATAAGATTATTCCTGTTATTAACCAAATAATGGGGAAATTCCCGAGGATAGTTGCCACCCAGGACTGGCATCCACAAAATCATATTTCATTTGCTTCAAATCATAAGGATAAGAATGTTTTCGATTCTGTTACAGTAAACGGTATTGAACAGACTCTCTGGCCGGATCACTGTGTTAAGGGAAGCGATGGAGCTGACTTTTACTATCTCCTTGATAAAAGGTTTTTTGATCTTATACTGCGCAAAGGAACACAGCCGGAGCTTGATTCATATTCTGCATTTTTTGAGAACGATAAAACAACCTCTACAGGACTTGCATATTTTCTGAAAGGCCTGGGTATAGAAGATGTGTATGTCGGCGGGCTGGCAACAGATTTTTGCGTATTCTATACTGCCATGGATTCAGTGAAACTGGGATTTAATACTTTTTTTGTTGTAGATGCCTCAAGAGGTGTAAATGTTCCTGAAGGCAGAGTTGAGAAAGCTGTGAGAGATATGAAAAATGCAGGGATATCAGTGGTCAATTCAAAGGAGCTTATCTTCATGTGATCTCCACAGGCTAAATGTGGATATATTCCTGATTTATTTTCCCTGTATTTTCTCTCATGGATATTTCAGGTTTTCCTGCGCTTCAATAAGCTGTTTCCAATAACACACAGGAGATACACTGCGCCTGCAACAAGAATAATGTTTGAACCTGTCGGGAGGTCATAGATATAGCTGAAACCGAGACCCAAAGCAGTGAAAAGCATGCAGAACAGGCTCGAAAATATCATCATCTGCCAGAGTTGCCGGCAAAAAAGCCCCGCCACTGCAGAAGGCAGTGTCAGGAGTGCGATAACCATAACGATACCAACAATTGTCACCATAAGCACCACAGTAAGTGCTATAAGGCAGAGCAGGAGAAGGTAATAGAATCCAACACGTATACCGCGGAGTCGTGCAAACTCTTCGTCAAAACATACAGCGAGGAACTTGTTGTAAAAAAGGGCACCCAGAATAAGAATAACCACATCAAGAACTCCAACGAGCAGCAGGTCATTTTTTGAAATAAGGAGAATATTGCCGAAAAGGTAACTCATCGGCTCTATATAACCGGGGGTCCTGGTGAGAAACAGGAGCCCAGCAGCCATTCCGATTGCCCATATGGCACCGATTACTGTGTCCTCCCGCTGCCTGGCATAGAGACTCACATAACCGATTATCATCGCTGATATAAGAGCCGATATCACAGCACCGAGTATCGGTGTAAACCACCCTATACCGAGCTTGATCTGAAGGTACAACCCCGCCCCTATACCGCTGAGAGCAGAGTGGGCGATTGCGCCTGCTATATAACTAATCCGCCGCGCCACAACATAGGTACCTACAATACCGAATGCGATACTTCCAAGCATTCCGGCAATAAGTGCATAGCGCAAAAAGGCAATATCAGGATTACGAAGTGCATTAATGAATTCAACCATGGAGCTGCTCCTCTATGCCGGAAACCCGGTCATGTAGAACCATACGAATGTCTTTCCCGTACATTTCCTGGATTACTTTTCCGTTGATTTCGCCTGTCGGGTGAACTGCCACCCTTTTATTCACACAGATTACACGCCGAACCATATGCGAAACAAAGCCGAGATCATGAGTTACTATCAGAATAGTCATACGTTTATTTAATTCTTTTAGTATTTCATACAGTTTATGCTCGATTTCCAGATCAATACTGGCGGTCGGTTCATCAAGAAGCAGTATTTCCGGTCTGCCGACCAGTGCCCGGGATAAGAGGACACGCTGTCGCTGGCCTCCCGAAATCTCAGAGAATCTACGTTTACAAAACCCGGTCATTTCAACTTCCTCTAAAACTTCCGTGACAGCTTTTTTATCAGCTTTTGAAAATGGGCCGGCCCGGCGGCCCTCGAGGCGTCCCATAAGTACAACATCCATTACTGTTACAGGAAACTGGGGATCGAATAATGTGTGCTGTGGCATATAACCTACACGATTGCGCGACCTCTCTGGTAGCGTGCCGAGTATATGCACCTCACCGGATTCAGGCTTCAGAAGACCGAGTATTATTTTGAGTAAGGTTGTTTTTCCGCCTCCGTTCGGTCCGACCATCGAGAGAAATTCGCCTTTCTTTACCTTTATATTCACATTCTCCAGTATGTGAAGGCCGCCGTAAGAAAAATTAACATCCTTTATAACAATGACTGGATCTTCATTCATAGACTAATCTCATCAACGGTATTTTCTTTATACATGGATCCTCACTGAGTTTCAAAAAAAGCTCTACTGTTTAAAAGAATTCTCAATCTTCGCTGCCATATCCTCAAGATTCTCCAGAACATTTTTTTCAAGCGGATTAATTGAAATTACTGATCCGCCGATAGCATCGGCAATGGTTTCAGCGCTCTTTTTGTTAAACTGGGGAGATACAAAGATGATATTTACATTTTCTTCCTTAGCCTTACCTATAAGCGCCTCAATCTGCTTTGGAGTCGGAATTTTTCCCTCTATCTCTATGGGCATCTGTAACAACCCGTATATATCTGCGAAGTATCCAAATGCAGGATGAAACGCAAAGAAAGACCTCCCCCTGTATGGCTCGAACATTTTTATAAACCGTGCATGAACCTGTTCAATTTCATCCAGAAAGTCTTCGAGGTTTTTTTTATACATTTTTGCGTTGTCCGGGTCAGCCTGTGCAAGACCCTCATAGATATTTGTTACCTGTATTTTTATTTCAGGGGGTGAGAGCCATATATGAGGATCAAGTGCGGGGTCCGCATGATGATGGTGAAGCTCTTCCTTGCCTTTATGCTGTTGAGGAAGTTCATCCAGGGTGCGGCGTTGTACTCCCTTATCTGTATGAACCAGCACGAACTTTGGATTTGAACCATGGAGCTTTTTCAAAATCTGTTCCTCAAATGGAAAGCCGATACCGAAATAGAGGTCAGCTTCCCAGAGCTTCATCATCTGTTTTGGTGTCGGCTCGAAGGTATGCGGATTTGTACCAGGTTCCACCATTACGTCAGCTCTAACATTTTCACCTCCAACCCGTTCGACAAAATAAGACTGCGGAAGTATACTGACAAACGTTTTCAACTGTTTTTCCGGATCTATAGGTTTTTCACTGGTAGCGCCCACCATTACGTTAGTGCATATAAAAAAGGATATGAAAAACAATTGGAGATATTTTTTCATAATAGAACTCTCGTTCTAAGTATGGTATTTATTGTTGATGTTCGAATCACATACAAGATGAAAGGCGTGACATGTCCTGCATTCTTCGATAGAATGGTTTTGAGAAAAGAAATCCCAGTGCCTGTACTGTTCCGTAGTAAGAATACCCGTTCCTTTGCAGAGAGGGCAGGTACTATCAAGTGCGGAAAGAATCGCAGACCGGATGAACTCTGACCGGTTTTCAATCCCCTGCATAGCGTTTGAAAGATTATCATCCACTTTAAAGGTGATAATTTCCTGTTTTTTTTTCCCGGGCATTGTTTTGCTCCATTTGATTTTATATAAATATAAGTATTACTTTGTATTACCAAAGTCAATAAAAACCGGGCTTTTGACCGCAAGATCTTGCTATAAATTACCTATATTTTTTTTAACATTGCAGTAGCTAATAATTATCATTATGTTTATATCATTGAGATCTAAACATAATAAGAGGGAATACGTGGAAAAGTTAAAAAACTATCTTGAAAAGCTTTCCCAGATACCTTCTGTCAGCGGATTTGAAGAAAGGTTAGGGAAACGTATCATTTCAATCATAAAAGATAAAGTTGATACGACACAAATAGATAATCTGGGGAATGTAATTGCCTTTAAAAAAGGATGCGGGAAACACAGGCTTAGGATTCTATTAGAGGCTCATATGGATCAGATAGGGCTCATGGTCACTAAAATTGAGGAAAACGGCATACTGCGGTTTACCAGTATCGGGGGGGTAAATCCATTAACACTGTTTGGAAAGCGGGTAAGGGTTTTTGGTAAACAGGAAATATACGGCATAATAGGGACAAAACCGCCTCACCTTATGCCGAAAGAAGAGGTTTCAAAAGTCACGCCCACTCATAAGCTTTTTATTGATATCGGTTTTCCATCAATGGAGGAAGCGCTCAAGGTCGTTACGGTCGGGGATGTTGCGGTACTGGATTATTATTCTGATACTTTGCTTTATGACCATTTTTCAAGCTCTGGTCTTGATAATAAAGCGGGAGTACTGACGCTGGTTTCCGCTATCGATCTTCTGGATACCATAAAAAATTATCATGATATTTATATTCTTTTTGCGGTTCAGGAAGAGGTGGGCCTGCGTGGCGCGAAGGTAGGGGGATATACAATAAACCCCGATATTGCAGTAGTATGCGATGTAACATTCGGTGATCCTGCCAGTGATTCTACAGAGATCTGTACCGGGAAAGGACCTGTAATCAGGAAAGGGCCAAATTATTTCCCCCCACTGGTAAAAAGAATATGTCAAATAGCCAAACGGGAAGACATCCCCATTCAGGAAGAAGTGCAATCCAGGCCAGGAGGTACAGATGCCTTTTATTTTCAGATCACAAAACAGGGAGTTTATACAGCTGAAATATCCGTTCCATTGAGGTATATGCATTCACCGGTTGAGATTATTAATTTGAAAGATGTCTACAGGGCTTCTAAACTCGTGATGCACCTGATGACCGAAAAATCACCAATCATTGACTTGAAATCTGCTGTTTAAAAAATATGAGGAAAATTACCTTGTTGCTTGAAAAATACAGCAATATATGTTCTGCAGCTGGAGATGAAGATGAAATAAGAAAATGCATTCGTGATGATATTGAGAAATGTGTAGATGAAGTTTCTACCAGCCCTCTCGGGAATTTAATCGCAACAAGACCTGGGAAGAATCGTTCAAAATCTATTTTGCTAACTGCCCATATGGATGAGGTGGCCTTTATCGTTAAGTCTGTTGAAAAGAACGGTCTTATAAAATTTTATCCCATAGGTAGCCTTATAACAAAAATTCTCCCTGGAAACTCCGTTATTATCGGGAAAAAGAAAATACCTGGTGTTATCGCCTATAAATCTTACCAACTCATGTCATCGCTGGAGAAAAAGAAGATACCCGAAGAAAAGGAACTGTTTATCGATATAGGTGCAGGTGCAAAAGATGAGGTAAAAGATATCGCTGCAGGAGATTATATTTATTTCAGATCAAGGTATTATATCCAGAGTGGCCATTGCTTTGGAAAGGCATTTGATGACAGAGCAGGCTGTACTGCTGTTACTGAAATATTAAAGGAGTATGAAAAGGAAAAGACTAACCTCACCATCATTGCGACATATACTGTCCAGGAAGAGGTCGGGCTTCGAGGTGGTGCAACGGCAGCATACGGGCATAAAAACCTCCTCTTCAACCTTAACCTGGAAGGGACAACCTGTTCCGATAGAGAATTGAAAAACAGCTATTCTCCGAGCACTGAAATGGGAAAGGGACCAGCCATTAC
>JAUVYC010000217.1 GCA_030603285.1 Spirochaetota bacterium | reverse complement strand
CGCCCGTATTTCGTGCAAAATAATCGAGCTTATTGTTTTCCTCCCCACCGAAGCTGAGAAAATATACAGGTATATGGTTGTTAGAAGCATACTTTATACAGCTATTAAAGGAGTATGTTCGGAACGATTGATCATCAATAGTACCATCAGTAATGACGATGACAGCCTTCTTATAAAATTCTTTGTTGATATAGTCAATACTCATACGGAACGCCCTGTCAAATTCCCTTCCAGCATCATACCGTTCTTCAAGAATGGCATCGGATGTTCTTAATTTTAACCTTGTGAAGGGACTTGCTATCCACGATTCACTGTTAAACCCAACCACTGCCATTTCATCTTCCGGAGAGATACGTGAAATGAACGAGCTTAAATATGTGTTTATGTCCTCCTGGTATGGCTGCATTGATGTCGACTTATCAATGAGAAAGAGGAGTTTGAGCCGCGAATCCCTTACCTCATTGTATGAGAGATCAGTTTTTCCAACAATTCCTCCTCCCATTTTTAACAAAAAATTATTTCTTGTAAGACCGTAGATCGGAAATCCATCAGCATCCAGTACAGTTACATAGTAGACAACCGCAGGAAAACCGGACGCATCCACCCTGTCCAGAATAACATTAAGATTCCGGTATTTGTCTGCCTTTGGAACAAACTTAATAATATTGTCTTTTTCAAAATCACATGCATACAGCTGTCCCAGACGATCGGTTTTTACATCCAGAACTCTCGTTATTCTTTGGCCTGTATCAATTTCCGTCCATGTAGAGTACATAAGGTTGTAGGATCGAATTTTGTCCCTGTCACTGACGATTAATCTGCTGCCCGAAGAAAACGATATACCATAGGGATCGATTAATTTTGTGCCATGGAGGCTCCTGATATAGTTTCCGTTCCGGTCAAAAACCATAATAGTTTTTTTCCCATGGTCTGCAACAAATATATTCCCCGAGTCATCTACCGCGATTCCTGATGGATTTCTCAGTTGATCTTCTGCATCACCTTCACTGCCGAAAGTGAGGAGAAATGTACCCTCTGGTGAAAACTTTTCAATTCTAACATTCCCGCTGTCAATAACGTACAGATCATTATTTTTATCCAGAGCCAGGGATGTTGGCCCATAGAACTGCCCTATGCCAGCACCGGCCTCCCCGATACTATCAAGATATTTCCCATCTTCCCGAAACTTGTAAATGATATCATTACTGAAATCCGAGATGTACACTATTCCGTCAGTACCTATGACAATATCGTACAGTCTGCCTGTAATAATTTTCGGGCTGCTGAAAGACAACAGCGGTTTTCCTTCCTGGGAAATTTTCAGTCCGATTTTTGAACCAAAACCTGCAGCATAAATATTTCCCGAATCATCAACATCTATACCTGTTACCCTGGAAAGAATATATTTTCCAATAGGATTCCCCTGTATCACCTTCCCAAGGGTGTAATCATCGTTCTTCTTTTCTGTGCGGAGAAAAAACTGATTTGTACTTAAATAACGGGCAAAGTTACTGATAATTTCATTTCCCGGTTGGTTTTCAAGAATTGTATTGAATTCAAATAAAGCGCTTTCGTTGAAACCTGCTTTATAATAGGCTAATCCCAGGAAAAAACGTGCCCTTACGTCGCCGGGATTTTTCCCGAGAGTTTTTCTGAAAAAATCAATTGAGGCCTCAAAAGATTTTCTGTTAAAATGGTTTACCCCTTCTTTAAAAAACTGGAATCCTGTTTTATTTTCATTAAAATCTTCTGCAGAAGCAATGCTAAAAGTGAGGAGAAGTGAAATGAAAAGGATCAAGCGCAGTATTACTTTCATATTCCTACTCTCTGCAGCAGTAAAATATTCTATCAATAAATATTATCACGTTATCACTCAATTACAAGAAAAAAAGCTCTCCCCATAGTCCACAGAGAGAGCTCCTCTTCATATATATTTATATAAAAGTACAATTACTGTACTTTATACCTTAACATCGATTTTCTTCCCAAGGTTACCTTCAAGAAAGAATGGCTTCCCTATTGCAAGTAAGAGAAGATTCAATATGAAATCTTTTGAAACAATAACCGGATTTCCGCTACCGTCAGTACTCTTTACACTTGTTTCCTGAGATTCCAGTTCAACTTGCGGATAGCATTCTTGTATGGCAACCTTCTCTGTTATTCCTGTTACCATAATTTTCTCCACTTTTTTTGAGTTTTATACTTTCAGTGTCGACAAATTAATATAAACCTTTACAATAATTGAAGAAGTTCTTAAATATATATTTTCATCGATTTGTACTCTTTACTGTTAATGTTTATAAGGATATAGGCATTCATGGAGGAAAGTTTCTTTACCCGGCATTATTGGCCTTTATATGGTTTTATATATGGTATGTCGGTGTTGATATCGGGCCCGAAAAATTTGAACAGGACAAGGTTTTCTGTACCTGTGTTCTCTATATCAAATCCGTTGACAGCTTTATCATATGTCACAAGGGCCTCATCAGTGCCGAAATATTTCCCTTTTATTTCGTGGCCGTCAATTTTTCCGCTTCCTTTCCAAACAAGGATATTATAAACTCCGTTGTCTTTGCTACTGAATATGTTCTTCGTTTTCACTGTGACTTTTTTCCCGCTGAACTTAGTTGTATTGTAGTAAATCCACTCTTCAAAGCCCCCATCCTGCTTTGTTTCTTCTATCAGGTGAGGCTCGGTGTGCCGGTTTTCATAAAAGTAGGGATCACCGCATATTTTCCAATCAATCTGATCAAGAATTGCCCTTTCACCATACCTTTTCCTGTCCTCTTTTAATACATCCTTAAAAAGAAGCTCTTTAGAATGAATCTTTCCGTTTAATTCCGCCTGGAGCATTGCAAATACGTCTGAGGCCTCTTGAAGCTCGAGAGTGAGTGCAGTCCCCGGTGCATGTAAGACACCTGCAGGAAGGTGAAATCCTTCCCCGGCTACATTCAGGTATGCCCTGGCATGTTTCAGGATAAGGTCGTTTTTCCATTCAACAAGGTAGGGAAGCAGGGTTTCGAACTGCTTTCCCTGTTCAACAAGATATGGATGAACACCGAAAAATGTTTCAGGATGTTTTCCCATGTCTACATTTTCTATGAAATAATACGCCTCTTCTTTTGGATTTTTCCCTACTTTATCTGCATCTTCTTTTCTCTGATGGATGTGATAGAATAACCGTGAGTCATAGTCGTATATCTTTGCGAGTCTTCCGAGTCCCTTATGGGTTTTTGCATACTGATTGCCCATTATGAGCGAACTGCAGGCACTGACTGCATCCTTTAGCAGTATATTTTCTCCTTCAATTTCAAGATAGGACAACCCTTCATCTTCCGGTCCGATTCTATTGTCTGCTGTTGTTTCAGAGCCGAGCCAGCGTTCACTGATAAACCCACGTTCCCCCACATTGTATTCCTCTTCTATAAGGCCGAGACGCTTGCCGGGCGGCAGAAAATCCCGGGCGACCCAGCAGGGGCGCAGGTAAAGTATTCCGTTCATCTTTCCTATTGCTGTTTCAACTATATTTCTTAAAGAAGCTTCATCCATGGATACTTCCTCCTATAATTTCTTTATGACGGACTTTAGTACCTTAATACTGATTTTCTTGCACAATAGGCACAAACTTTAGTTTGCAAGAAAATATCTTTATAATCTTGAATGTGGCTTGTCCACATCAGGAAAGCAGGCAGTATAAACCTCAGGCACAAACATTATATAAATGCTGTAATTTATAACAGGATACATTTTCCACGTAAACTTCCTTTACGCCTTCAATTTAAATAGAAGATCTGCCGTGTTCTCTGCAAAGTGCTGAACAGTCTTTATACCTTCCTCATCATGAGTAACTTCGCCTTTTTTCTTTCCGAACGCGATATTCCAGTAGGTGGAGCCCGGTACGATCATGTCACTTATGGTGAAAAAAAATAAAAGTTGTGCATACGTAAAGTTTTGCCCTGACCTTCGTGCCACGACAACCGGGGCACCAACCTTGCCAGCGAAGAAATTATCATTTGCCCGTGCAACATATCCTGCCCTGTGAAGAAGGCTGGTGGTCTGTGATGTGGCGGATCCGAAATAAACTGGGGATCCGATAATAAATGCGTCAGCCTTTATCATCTTTTCCAGGATGGAATTAAAATCATCGTTTTTAGTTGCGCAGGTCCTGTCCCTGGTTTCCTTGCATTTCTCACAGGCTATGCACGGTTTGATCTCCTTATCATGAAGGAGTACAAGTTCAGTTTCAATATTTTTTTTATTTAGTGAATCACAGACTACTTCGAGGAGATTTTGTGTGTTTCCTTCTAAACGGGGACTCCCGCATACGACGAATGCTTTCATAGGATTATACCTCCAGTTAATATGATAGAGTGTACTGCAGGTGTTATGCTATTATAATTGAAAATGGGTAGAATAAAAACAAATATTTTAAGCGATTAATCAATACATTTGCAAGGCAGATGCACCGGACAAATTTAACGAATAAGCCAGTGGCCGGTGTGTTCAAGGATTTATTTGTTTTAGCGGTGTATAAATTATCCTGTTGTTGGATTTTTAGCAGATTCAGTCTGAATCCTCCCGTCTAAAAATGTCATGTATAAGGTCACCAATAAAATCAAGAGAGGTGTTGACTGAATCGATAATTATATCCTTTAATATATCTATTTCTGAATCATCAGGAGTTGTACTCTTTCTTGAAAAGACGAAATTTCTTTTTAATTCATATATTCGATACATATCATTTAATTACAATTTTTTTGAAACAATATCTATTATAAATATATTGTTTTTTTTATCAATAATTATTTTCCGGTAATAAAAAAATTGAAGGAGCAGACCTTCTTTTTTCTCAATATGCAGATAGAGCAGAGCGGTCTTTTCCTGCATACTTCCTTCCCCTGCTTTACGATAAGTGCATGATATTCATTAAAGAGTGAATG
>JAUVYC010000163.1 GCA_030603285.1 Spirochaetota bacterium | reverse complement strand
GAGAGCCCGAACACTCTTTGAATCTCTTATTCCAATACGTCTTTGCACACCGTAGCCCTCGTTATCAGGACAAGTTTCTCTAAGATGTGCCTTTATACCTTCTAATATATGCACTCAAATATGTTCACCGAGAATTGCTGCAATGCTATCTGACCAGAAATTAAATACTTTAAGAAAAATGATTGACCAAAGGAATAAGGGAAAATAACCGATGATTAATTATCAGCCTCCCAATTTATTGTCAAATAGACAAAGAAAAATATAGAGAATCGATATTTTTAAGGTTCATCCGGATTTTGAGTACTTTTAGTTGAAAAAAAGTGGACATAGATGTAACCTTCTAATTTATAATCCAATAAACAAGGAGGCCGTTCAACAGGGGGTATCCTGTCCGAAACCGATATATCTCTTATCACTGCCAAAAGGAAGCCACCTCCTTTGGAGGTGGTCTATAATATTTCTAAAAGATTAATTCAAAGGCTATGCCTTTAAAAGCCTTTTGGCCTGGAAACCACCACCTGCTTTGCAGGTGTTCTTTTACTATGTCCAGTAGAGCTACTGTAACAAAGCACACCCTGGAATATGAGAAAGAACACGATACCACCTTACAAAAAATTACTCCCGGAAATGGGCGAGAGATTTACCAGCGTCTTGAGAATTTATGGTATATTTATTACACAAATATTTTAACTAAAATGAGAAAAAATGCAACTAAATAACAAAAAGACCAGGCATTACCAGGCCGGGCAAGTTTCATCACGGACATTGCTATTTTTGCGGCTTTTTATATTTTTAATGTCAATCGGTGAGGGGCTGACGGCGCCGGTTATTCCGTTATACGGTGCTTCTCTGGGGGCCTCTTTCAGGCAACTGGGATTTTTTATGACAGGGTATTCAATTGCCTATACTCTCATGACTTTAACGGCGGGAAGAACATCGGATAGGGTGGGGCGGAAACGTATCCTGCTTATAAGCATTATTTTATCTATTATTGCGTCTACCGGGTATTATCTATCGAAGTCACCTTCCACACTACTCTTTTTCCGGATTCTTGAAGGGGCTAGCAGAGGAATGTTGTGGCCGATTGTCGAAGCAATTGCTGCTGATAACACCTCCTTCGCAGGAAGAGCAAAGGTAATGGGGCGTTTTGCAGCAGCTTACGGCGCTGGAGCTACAATCGGCACACTCAGCTGCGGTTTTATCATGGACTTTGTTAGCTTAACTGCTGTTTTTCTATTCTATCCTGTTCTTGGGCTGGCAGCTCTCGTTCTATCTTTACTGGGGATTGCTGATGTGAGAAAAACCTATCACCACAATGTTTCAATATCCATTTTTTCCAATGGATCGCCGGCTCTTTCAGAGATTAAAAAAATATGGCCAGTTTGTTATGTAGGGTTTTCATATGCCGGATTCCTCTATACGATATGGGGTTTATTATCCAGGGTCGCCGAAACGTTCGAAGTGTCCTCCAGAGGAATAGGGGTTATATTTGCCCTGTTCTGGGGTTTTCGTCTGATTTCATTCTGTTTCTGCGGAGAAGCCACAGAGGCCATTGGGCGAAAGAACGTTCTCATCGGTGGTGTTTGCTTCTGCACACTGGCTGCTGGTATTTTCCTTACGGCCAATACCTTCTGGCTTTTAACAATCGCCTCAATTGCCGGCGGAGTCGGTACCGGTATAATGTACCCTCTATGCATAACATTTATTGCAGACTATGCTTCTCCGTCCTTCCACGGTTTTGATATGGGCTTTATGGAATTCATCATGGGAATAGGTATGATCACACAGACTACCCTATCCGGAATTATGGGAGAAGTTGGGGGCGCCCAGCGAACCTACCTATTTACATTTGCAGTCACCCTTGTTGCTCTGGCAGTTTCCATCTTTCTTATACATGATGTTAAGAGGAATTGAAATCACCAGGCTGCAAAAAAAGTCAATCCTCTAACCGGGATTATGTTATAATATTGGAAACTACAAAATACAGTCTGTAAATCATATTGGATATTATTCCCAATGTTTTGACATTTGATCCAGTTCCTTAATAACTTCTGCATGCAACTGGGATGGTTTATGTTCCATTATTTTTTGAGTTTGTTCGCGCAATCGTTCATCTAAGTGTTTAGCACCTTTTTCAATCCAATTAGCATTAATAGTGCGGTCAAAAAGCTTTGAATACCACACATCACGGAAGTGCTTAAATGTATGTTCTTCCTGCATATAGTTTCCGCCCGGGCCAACACGATCAATTAATTCAAGCGCAAGCGTTTCGTCATTCACCAACATACCATTCATGTACTGTTTAACCATATAAAGTATTTCGTTGACCAATACCTGGTGGGACGGCGAGACAACCGAGCCATGATCGAGCCAGCCTGAATCATGCACCAGGTTGGCTCCACTCAATGCCGAACTGAGACATGAGAATGCAGCTTCCGTTGCAGCCTGTGGATCTGGAAACTTGGCGTCGGAGCATCCAGCAGTACCAAAGAAAGGTATCTTATATTGTTGTGCTATCTGGGACATGGCGGCAACCATCAGGCTCATCTCAGCCGCACCGTATGAAAAAACCATTGTGGACATGTCCATTATTGTGGAAAAAGCACCATAAATAAAAGGAGCTCCCGGCCGAATAAGCTGAGCAAGCACCAGGCCGCTGAGTGATTCCGCACTTCCCTGTACAATTGTTCCGACAAAAGTAGCCGGTGATGTACTGCCAGCCTGCGGAGCAGGATAATAAATTAGTGGGATTCCTTTTTCTACGCAGAACATTAGTTTATCTATTGCTAGATCGAAATGCAAAAGTGGTGAAATCGGTTCAGAATAGTGAACGATAGTCGGAGCCTGCTTAAAGGGTTCTTCACCGCCAGCAATTAATACTGCCATCCTGTAGATGTCACGCACACTATTAAGATTTTTACAACAAAATACCAGTGGTTTTTCACAGTAGGTCAATGCATGCCTGGCAATCACGCGGTCGGCAATCTCGGCCGGCACGTCAGCGGCCATACCAATAGTCATCACCCAGGAGTAATTTGGCAAAGCATCTGCGACTGCGGCGGTTATGCGACAGTCATCACTGGTAAATGGACGGCGCTGATCAGTAATTGGGTCAAGATAATCAATGCAGTCAAGGCTTGGACCAAACCAGGACTTGTCCTCCTCCAGAAACACCGAACGTTCTCCATTACGCCTGCCCAACACAACACTTTTGGGTGCTTTGTTTATGGCATCCTCGACCATCCAGGCAGGAATGCGTATACGGTCGCCATCCACACAGGCTCCGGCTCCATCCAATAATTCAAGCGCCTTTGAGTGTGTAATTTTAACTCCGGTACGTTCAAGCAGTTCCAACGTCGCCAGGTGAATCTGTTCAATCTGGTGTTTGCTAAGCACATACAATCTCGGTTTAAAGCACAATTGTGGATAAATCATAGTCTTTCCTCCCATACCTTTATAAATAATTCAAAACTCCCAAATAATTATTTTTACCCCTTTGAACATCAATAAGTTCATTGCTTCACCAGAAGCTAACTGGAGATATTTGATGGATGAAGACTTACCCCCAGGGCTTTTGCCGGTGCCATGGCAAAGAAATTCCCTCCAAACGACACATCGATATTTATTTTTCCAATCCCGGGAAGTTCGATTTCCACATCACCGGCATACAGAAAAGAGGATATATTGATAACTGAAACCTCAACTACACGACCTCCTTCAATCTTAGCGTTTCCTTCGACCAATCCGGCGGGTGTATCGAGGGCCACAACGGTCTCTGGCTTACCCGGCTCAATCATGCATCGCTTTTTTTCAGCCATTGTATTGCCCTTAATTGACGGCAGGCCGCTTAGAATAATCCGGGTGGGTTCTCCTGCTGTATGAGTATCAACGGCTGAAATGATTTGGCTGAAACTTACCATTGTGGATTCCTTTCTTTTACATGTTTATAGTAACACTATGCATATTTTTCGTCTGACTTTGCAATAATAGCCCTGAGCTCCCGGAGCATTTTCTTACCTAACATGGGCTCGGGCTGATGGGTTTTAAGGATGTGAAGAACTTTTTCCCTGCACCGATCCCCCATATTCCTGGATCCCGCTGACTTCCAGGTGTCAAACATATTTCGATCAATCAATGTGGGAATCCATATTTCTTTCTTGAAATTTTTAAGGGTATGGGGATTATCCAGAAAATGTCCGCCAGGACCTACATTTGAGATAACATCTACAGCAAGAGTTTCTTTATTCACTCTTATACCTCTCATAATCCTCTTTACCAGAGAAATCGCTTCATCAGAAAGTACAAGCATGTCCAAAGATCCAAGGAGTCCTGATTCCAGATACCCGACATCATGGATCAAATTTGCCCCGGACTGTGCTGCCATAAGAATCGAAAGCCCTGCTTCAAGTCCTGCCTGTTGATCAAGTTCCTTAGCATCGCTGCAGCCGGCTGTGGAAAATACTGGGATTCCTAACTTTTTGGAGATATCCGTTAATGCTGCATCAAGCAATAACAGCTCCGGTGCCCCGTACGAGAAAACTGCAGTTCTCAAATCGAGGGTTGTGAAAACTCCACCCATAAGAAAGCCTGTGCCTGGATTTTTTAGCTGTGATATTACAAGTCCAGCCAGGGTATCAGCAATACCTTCTACCAGAATGCCTGCCATTGTTACAGGAGCCGTCCCTCCGGCACTGGGTGCAGGTACAAAAACAAGAGGAATCCTCTCTTCGGCAGAAACTAAAACCTTTTCAACTGTCGTTTTTGGATGGATCAATGGTGAAATAGGCTCCGCATATATACCAAAGAGCGGATTTTGTCTGAATTTCTCCCTGCCTCCAAGTACCAGAGAAGCCATTTCGAACTGGTCCTTCAGTCCCTGACCATCTACAGATGTAATTACAAATGGTTTGGTAGTGCCCATCATCATAGCCAAAAATTGATGCCGGTCATAATTTTTTGGTGGTACATCGGATACCAGGCCAAGAGACATAAAAAAATCGATGTTAGAAAGTGCATCAGCCACTCTGGCAGCGTTAATCACATCTTCAAAAACAGTTTTTCTTCGTTTTCCTGTATTGGGGTCCATAAAAAACGGAACGTCAGAACCAGTGCCAAAATAAATACGGTCCTTTTCCAAAACTAAGCTTCTTTTTCCGTCTCGACCCGCAAGAACTATTCTGCTCGGTGCAGTCATAAGGGCCCTCTTTACCATAAAAGAAGGAATTCTTACCAGAACTCCGTCCGGGCTATAAGCTCCGCCTTTTTTAAGAAGTTCTACTGCTTCTTCATCCTCGATTTTTACGCCTACATGTTCCAGGATTTCAAGACTTCCACTCAAGATTTCTTCAATCTGATCTTCCGAAAGTATACGGAAAAGTGGAGTAATATTTTCTCTATAATTAACTCTCATCACCGTTATACCTCCCTTTCTTAGTTGGTTTTTAGTTTTATAAAACGTCTGAACTATGGTTCTGTATCGAGGATTGTCCCTTAATAAAGTATTGAAGTTATTAAAATCCCTGACAGCAAACAATATACTTTAATAAAGGAATATTCTTATATCACCTTTTCAGATATAGACTTTGCCTGAGTAAAGAGTAAAAGATAATCTCCTCCCCCTGTTACCTTGTAAAAGGTTCCCACTATCTCATTTTTATGTGAGTGGTTATAGGAGGAAAACTTTTCCGTTGATTTATTCAATTCCTTTACTTTTTCATACTATACTACTGCTGGTTCAATTATTAGTTCTTTTTTAGCAAATCGATTGATACTCAAAATATCAATGGGAAGACTTGTTTTCTCTTCAACCAGATACTCTGACACAAGCTGACCGATCATTGGTGCCAGCATAAATCCCTTACCGCATCCCAATGCCAGATAATAGCTGTCTACTTCGGGTACATCACCGAGTATCGGTTGCCCGTCCGGAGACACCCCGTAATGGCCAGCCCATTGCCTTACAACCCTTAAATTCTTCAATATGGGTAGTTGATGAGTTATTTTCCGGGCCATTTCCTCCAGAAAAATCCAGTCATGAGCGTAGTTAAAGCCTTTAGGTTCACGTGGATTACCATAACCCATAATGAAGCCACCATGCGGAACTTGCTGGCAGTAAGAACCATGGTGGAAAGACATAACCATGGGACCCATCATAGGTTCCATTGGCTCTGTAATAAGGATCTGATGCCTTTCCGGTTCTACAGGGTGAGACAGTCCAAGCATCTGCCCTACCAACTTAGCATAAGGACC
>JAUVYC010000108.1 GCA_030603285.1 Spirochaetota bacterium | reverse complement strand
TGGAAAATCTATCTTCAAGATAGCTGCAATTTCAGTCGTTGCATTTCTTCTCATCAGGAAAGATATGTATGAAATAGTTAGAACCATTGATATGGGTGTTCTACAGGCAATGCACCTCTGCCTGTCAATTGCCTTCAAGCTTATTCTGGTTATCAGCGGAATTCTCCTCGTCCTCTCTATTCCTGATTACTTTTTTCAACGACATGAGCATATTGAGTCTCTAAAAATGACCAGACAGGAGCTCAAAGAAGAGAGGAAATTGCTGGAGGGTGACCCACTGCTCCGTGCCAGGATGAGAGAAAAACAGCGGGACTATGCCAGAAAGAGAATGATGCAGGAGGTGCCAAATGCAGATGTTGTTATCACAAACCCAACTCATTATGCTGTAGCACTAAGGTATGAGGCACTTAAAATGGGTTCTCCGCTGTGCATTGCCAAGGGCCGGGATCTGGTCGCAGAGAAAATAAAAAAGATTGCTGAAGAAAATGGGGTGACAGTTATTGAAAATAAACCGCTGGCCAGGGAAATCTACAGGAGGGTTGATATCGGAGATGAGATTCCCGAAGATCTTTTTACTGCTGTTGCAGAAGTTCTGGCTTTTGTCTATAAACTTAAGAGGAAGGAAGCAGTGATTGTTTAAATTTTAGTAACTATTAAGATAGTAACCATAAAGGCAAAGGGAAATAACATATTTATTAAGTATTTCAAATATGCTGTTTAGTTTACATTTTTCATATTGTACCGATATTATATATAATAAAAGTTATCCGGATTTTATATTGAGGTTTTGTTATAAAAAAAATTTATTAATCATACGTAGGGGCAATTCATGAATTGCCCCTACACATGATATTATTAATGATATTATAAAATCAAATTATTTTCATATTCCATAGTGAAATGTAGGGGCGGATTTTAAATCCGCCCAATAAAATAAAGCCATACACGGGGAGGGGAATATGGCGGATGAAATAGAGAGCAGGGTATGGTGGAAGAGAACAGACATACTCATAGCCATTGGTGTTATTGCTGTCGTTTTGATGCTTATTGTGCCGATCCCTGCAATTCTTTTGGATTTCCTCATTGCAATAAGCTTTTCAATTGGCTTGATTACGATAATAACCGTTATGTATATGAAGAGGGTGATTGATCTTTCTGTTTTCCCGTCTCTTCTTCTTGTAACCACGGTATATAGACTCGCTGTAAATGTATCTTCAACACGCCTTATTCTGTTAAAAGGACCAGCATTTCAAGGTAAAATTATTAAAGCTTTCGGGCAATTTGTTATCGGAGGTAATTATGTTGTCGGTATCATTATTTTTCTTATTCTCATTGCTGTCCAGTTTATCGTAATTATGAAGGGAGCGACAAGAGTATCTGAAGTTGCGGCACGGTTTACTCTCGATGCAATGCCCGGGAAACAGATGGCAATCGATGCCGACATATCAGCAGGCTTGATTACCGAAGAGGAAGCTATTAAAAAGAGGGTTGATATACAGAGGGAAGCGGATTTTTACGGTGCAATGGATGGTGCAAGCAAGTTTGTACAGGGAGATGTTAAAGTCAGTCTCCTCATAACGATTATCAATATTATCGGCGGACTGATAATCGGAATGGCCATAAGGGGAGAGACTTTGAGCAGCGCAGTTGCTACCTATACAATGCTCACCATCGGAGATGGTCTTGTTGCACAGATTCCTTCACTTATGATGTCAACAGCTACAGGTATAATTGTCACACGGGCAGTGTCAATGAATGACCTCGGGACAGAGCTTACCTCACAGCTGCTTAATCAGCCGAGAACTCTATGGATTGGCGCGGGTTTTCTCATTTTTCTTGCGATTCTGCCTGGATTTCCAAAGATACCGCTTATTATTCTGGGAGCAGCAATGAGTATTTTCGCTTTCTATCTGAGAAGAGGTATGAAGGTAAAGGAGGAAGCCAAACTAGGGCTGAAAAAAGAAAAAGAGGAGGTTACAAAAGGACCGGAGAGTGTACTGGGCCTGCTCCAGATCGATCCCATAGCTCTTGAAATAGGGTACAACCTCATTCCTCTTGTGGATCCGGATCAGGGAGGGGATCTTCTTGAAAGAGTAACGATGATCAGAAGGCAGAGCGCCATAGAGTTCGGTTTGATATTTCCGCCAATCCGGATACGGGACAATATGAGATTGGACCCCAATACCTATTCAATAAAGATAAAGGGGGTAGAGGTAGGTAAGGGGAGCATTCGGATGGGAAAATATCTTGCAATGAATCCAGGGAATGTAAAAGAAAAGATAGAGGGTGAAGAAACAGTAGAACCAGCATTTGGGCTTCCTGCTATCTGGATAGATGAAGCAAATAGAGAAAAGGCAGAAAGACTTGGATATACTGTTGTGGATGCTCCTTCTGTAATTGCCACACACATGACAGAAGTGATAAAATCCTATGCCAGCGAAGTGCTGGGCCGGCAGGATGTTCAGGCACTTCTGAATTCCCTGAGTACAGATTATTCAGTAGTTGTTGATGAAGTGAAAAAATCAGGCGCAACCATCGGTGATATCCAGAAAATCTTAAAAGGATTGCTTCGTGAGGGTGTTTCCATCAGGGATCTTGTAACAATCATGGAGACCATTGCAGATTATTTTCCGTCGGTTAAAGGTCCTGATGAGCTTATCGAGCTTGTACGTCAGGCCTTATCCAGACAGATCTGCCAACAGTACTCGGATCCTGAAAAGAAGATTCCCGTAATCACTGTTTCAAAAGAGGTAGAAGAGGAAATTCGAAATTCAATTGTAGAGACAGAGAGGGGAAAAAAATTCGCAATGGAGCCGGGAGAGCAGAAAAAGCTGTTGACCGGAATAACCGATGAAGTTAAAAAGATACGGGAAAAAGGTTTAAAACCTGTATTCCTTACTTCGCCGGAAATTAGAGCTATATTCAGTAATATCGTGAGCAGCATAGTACCCCATGCTGCTGTATTGAGCAGTTTCGAAATTGCTACAGATATACGGCTGGAGGCCGTTGGAAATATTGCATTTTGAATAAGGCAGGAGAATAATGATTTACAAAACATTTAAAGCCCCAACATATAAAGAGGCTGTTTTAAATGCCAAGATGGAAATGGGCAGTAATGTTTACATTATTGGACGAAAGGAAGCAAAAGAAGGAGGCTTTTTAGGTCTGTTTGCCAGGAATTTTACTCAAATCACCGTTGCAAAAAGTGAGGACAGTATAAAAGGGTTACAACAGAAGAAAGAAATCAATCCTGGTGCTCTCCAGGCTGATAGAGCACTTCAGGCTGGGGCTTCCATCAGGGGAAAGTCAACATTTCAGTCAGAGCAATCCAAAATTGTGGAAGAGAGTGCCCTGCTAAAGGAATTGAATGAAATAAAAACCCGGTTAAAGGAAATAGCAGATTTAAAAGACAGGGATACCGAAAAGCCATATCTGGAGAAATTGTTAACTATCCTGAATGAAAATGATTTCTCAGTGGAGTACATTGAACAGTTGAAGTCAAAATTTGAAGGCGAATTGACGTTAAAAGAAGTACAGGATCCAGCAGTACTGGAGGAGAGGTTTAAAGGGTATATCAGGGAATCGATTGAGACATCAGGGCCAATCCAGATAGGAAAAGGCAAACCCTCTGTGGTTGTTCTTGTTGGGCCCACAGGTGTGGGAAAGACAACTACTATAGCTAAACTGGCTGCAACCTATGGGGTTTTACAGAAACGGAAGGTTGAACTTCTCACAATTGATTCTTACAGGATTGCTGCAGTAGAACAGCTCGACAAATATGCCCAGTTAATGCAGATTCCCTTTATAGTAATTAATTCGAGAGAGGAATTTAAAAACGCAATTCTCAACAGTAAATCTGAAATAATCTTTGTGGATACTGCAGGGCGGTCACAAAAAAACAATCTTGGTCTTGCTGAAATGAGAAATATTCTTGACGGTGCAAAAATTAACCTTGATATTCACCTTGTACTGAGTGCTACAACAAAATACCGTGATGCCCTGGATATAATGAACAGGTTCAATCAGTTTATGTACAATAAGGTGATAATAACAAAAATGGATGAAACAAACACCATCGGTTCTTTATTGAGTATAATGAACCGTGACAAAAAGCTTTCTTATTTTACAACTGGTCAGGGTGTTCCTGATGACATTGAGATTGCAGAAAAAGAGAAGCTTTTAGATATGATTATGCTTGAAGAGCTGTGTGCCGGATAATTCTGGGATGAAAATGGCTTAACCATATTTAAAGAGAATTAGGAGAATTAGATTGAAATCTGTATTATAATAGAAATATCATAGCATATACATGCTCTGTTCATCATAAATGGAGGCTTTTATGTTATATAGGACAAATGCAGTACATGAGGTTCAAAAGGACCAGGCAGAACGATTAAGGTTGATTATGAAGGAAAAAAACGGGAAAGCCGAACAATATAGAAATCAGACGCGTATAATCACTGTATCAAGTGGGAAGGGTGGAGTCGGTAAGACGAATATTGCAATAAACCTGGCCATCGCATTCGCAGAAATTGGGAAAAAAGTGGTCGTAATGGATGCTGACCTGGGGCTTGCTAATGTAAACGTTATACTTGGGATAATCCCGAAGTTTAACCTTTATCATGTTATTAAGAAGCAGAAACAGATACGAGATATTATTGTGGATACGCAATATGGAATTCAAATAATTGCAGGGGCTTCCGGATTTTCACAGCTTGCAAATCTTGATGAAGAGGAAAGAGGCGCTTTTATCGAAGGATTAAAGGATCTGGGGTATGCAGATATTATCATCGTCGATACCGGGGCAGGTGTCTCTCAAAACGTACTTTCTTTTTTAAGGGCAGCTGATGAGGCGATAATTATTACAACACCTGAGCCGACAGCAATAACAGATGCGTATGGAATAATAAAGAGTATTTCTACAGAAGCGAACGGGCCAAATATTAAGCTGGTGGTGAATAGAGTTAATTCTGTAATGGAGGGGAAAAAAGTTGCAGAAAGAGTGATAAATATAGCAGGTCAGTTTTTAAACATAAAGGTCAATAATCTTGGATTCGTATTTGAAGATAATGTCGTCCCGAGGGCAGTTATTAAGCAGGACCCGTTTATTAAAAGTGCTCCTAATAGTAAAGCATCGCAATCCATAAAGCATCTTATGAGTAGACTTGAAAACATAGAGTACCGGGAAGATGGAGGATTCGGTAAATTTCTAAGAAGCGTATTTGTCGGAAAGTTTTAGTATGCAGCGCGAAAAATTTTTCTCAAAAAATTAATGATTGATATTTTTGATGAGAAGTTTATTTTGTTATTATAATGGAAAATCACAAACTTTTAACTAAATATAAAGCATCTTTCTATGTTATTACAGGAGCGTTTTTTATATCCATGATAATAGGTTTTCTCACCGGGAATCCGGCAGGCATAGTTCTTATGAGGGCGTTTTTATCAGCGATACTTTTCGGAGCTATTTTCCAGGGAGGAGTTTACATTATTAAGAAATATATTCCGGAAATAGGAAACTTAACCGAAGTTTCAGCAGAAACAGTTGAGAAAGACTCCGGTGTAGATGCCGAAGACTCAGAAGGTAAAATAATCGATTATACGATAGATGATGAGGCATATCCTGTAAGTTTTGAAAATGAGGAGACTGAGCCCGTAATAGAGGGTGAAGTTAAAACTGTACATCCTGAAGGTGAGGAAACCAGGGTTCATGCAGAGGATGCCTCAATTAACGGGGTAACAGAACAGGATGTAGAAGATAAGGAGGATGCTTCTTTAAGCGAGTTACCTTCTCTTGATAATCTATTTGAAAATGAAGATGAACAGACTACTACAGAAAATGATATACAGAATGAAGGCTCGAAAGGGGTTCGGTCAGAAAAAGGTGATTACATACGGATAGGGAACGCACAAATTCCGAATGAACCGGAAACCATGGCCAAGGCTATCAAAAAGGTTATGAATGAAGATGAATCAGGATGAAGACCTTATTAAACTGCTTGTTCAGGACACAGGCTGTGATCGTAAAATAGCTGCTATGCTTTTAGAATTTACGGGCTGGGATCCGGGGGGTGCGAAAAGGATAATAAAAGCTGTACCAAAGGATATTTTCGTTCTGAAAGCGAAGTTCGTTACTCAGGTATCGGGATACTATGGTGCATTTTTCTTCTGTTATGATGAAAAGGAAGGTCAAATAAAGAGGGTTATTAATGTCATCAGTGAAGAAAAAGACATTGGGAAAATCGATATAACAACAGATTGGAGCAATTTTGAAAAGGAATTATACGAATATTCAAAAACGAGGGTTATAGAGGGATCAAAAAGTGAGCAGTTAAAGAAAGGATTATATGAAAAGAAGTTTGTTGAAAAGATTTCAAATATTTTGAAAAAAGGAAAAACGCTTAAGGCTGAAACGATACATAGTCTCCTTGTGAGTGAACTGTACAACATTTTTCCTGATACAAATATAGCAGTTAAATTTAACATAGAAATGACTGATGTCTTTGAATTAAATAAAGGAGAGAAGAGTCCTGAGACAGATGGAGAAAAGGAAGGGAAGTCGGGTGTTAAAGAGTCTGACTCAGATATTCAAAAAAAACAATCCTTCCCTGGGAGCAGTCAGTCTCTTATTGTCCTGAGGGTTGATCCTGTATTATCTGCTGTTCGGGGTACGGAGATTAAATACCTTGAATTCGGAGATGAAATTCAGGTGAGAATAACCGATGAGAGAGATATTGCAGATTACCTTGCCGAATTGTTAGGAGGGAAGGTCGATAGTATACGGGTGCCTGTAATGACAAAGATTGTTGAAGTGGAGAAATTGGAAGATGGGGGTACGGGAGTGCTTACGCAATTCGGGCCCGGAATCATGGGAATGTTCAAAGTTCTTTCTGACGTAAAGGTACTTTCGAGTAGGGAACCTGAGGAACCGGAAACCCCTTCTGTGCCAAAAATAAAAGAGTTAAATCCGCTTATTGTTGTTGGAGGGATTGTTCTTGTTATTATTCTGTTTATATTTTTAATGATTTTATCGCGTTAAAATGATGAGTAAAGAAAACTATAATGTGGACAAGCCACACCATAGTCAAGATATGGGAGTATAGAAGTGTTTGACGATAAGACAGAAGAGGAACTCTGGAAAAATTACAAAAAAACTAAAGACCTGAGGATCCGTGAACATTTTGTGAATCAATATGCCCCTCTTGTAAAGTATGTAGCAGGGAAAATAGCAATTGGTATGCCTCAAAACGTTGATTTTGATGATCTTGTCGGATACGGTGTTTTTGGATTACTGGATGCGATTGAAAAGTTTGATCCCACTAAAGATATTAAGTTTAAAACCTATGCGGTCACACGTATTCGAGGGGCAATATACGACGAATTGAGATCTATAGATTGGGTGCCGCGTTCCGTACGCCAAAAAGCAAAAGAGCTTGAAAGGGTTATTGGAAAACTTGAAAATCGGCTTGGAAGGGCTGCAAGGGACGATGAGATTGCAAAAGAGCTTGGAATTAGTAGTAAAGAATTACATACGCTTATTTTAAAAATATCAGGGGCATCTATACTATCTCTGAGTGATGTGTGGTATGTAGGTGATGAAAGTGACAAAGTATCTGTTATGGAGACTATAGAGAGTCCAAAGAGTCTTAACCCTGATGTAATAGTAGAGAGAGAGGAGATAAAGAATATTATTGTACAGGCTATCAGTGACCTTCCTGATAAGGAGAAAAAGGTGCTCATTCTCTATTATTATGAAGATTTAACCTTGAAAGAGATTGGGGAAGTTTTACAGGTGACAGAGTCACGGATTTCTCAACTTCATACAAAGGCAATAATGCGGCTTCGAAGCAAGCTTATGAATATAAAAAAAAGCATGGTGATATAAATGACTTCTTTTGAAAAACTCAGGGAAGCCCTTCAGGACCTCAAATTTGAGACTGGAGAGGAAAAATCAGGAAACTCAGTTGATGTCGAAGCTTTATCAATCGAAGAGGGACTGCAGCAAGCAAGTGATGTATTAGGTGTTAATATAAGTGATCTTGAGTATGAAATTATTGAACAGGGAAAGAAATCATTATTCAGCAAACGCCCTTATAAATTATTGATTTCAATTACACCAGGTCGACAATTTCAGGAAGATATTGATTTTCAGAGTTTTACAGAGGGTCAAGAACCTGAGATATTGAAAAATGATATTGATGGAAAACACAGGGTTAAAATAACCAGAATTGGAGTAATGCTCAAAGTTACAGCACCAAAAGGAAAAGGGCAGCGGGTAAAAGCAGAGGATGTTCTAGGCGCTGTGAGAGGAAGGGGGGTATCTGAGTTTAATAAATCGAAAATTGCGGCGATTGTTCGATCTGCAAATGGTGAGTATAATAGAATCGGTGAATATACTCCGGATGAGAAAAATAATGCACGGGTTATCATCGAGGTATCTGAGGATGAAATGAAGGCGTTTATGACTCTCATCCCGCCGAAGGCCAGGGGGCGAGAGCTTGATATTGATGATGTTCTAGAATCCTTAGATGAAAAAGGAGTTGTTGTTGGAATAAAAGAGGATATTATTAATAAAACTCTTGAA
>JAUVYC010000205.1 GCA_030603285.1 Spirochaetota bacterium | reverse complement strand
ATGCCTTTCCAACTTCTGCATGATTGTAACCCAATACTTCATACTCAGCTTCTGTCAAATTTTTTTCTTCATTCTTTATTTTACTAATAATAAACCTGAAATCTTCCTGTAAAAACTGGTCTTCTATAATAATTCCTATATCATGCAGCAGGCCTGCGGCATATATATTCGCTCCTTTTTCCACAAGCTCCTTCCGGTAGATCATTTTCGCCAGCATGGCAACCCCAATACTGTGTTTCCACAACAGTCTCCTCGAATAGCCATCTATACACTCATCTTTGGCAAAAATCTCACAGACCTTCTGTCTCAATGTTAGATCCTTAAGCTCGTCAAATCCTATCCAGATTACAGCCTGTTCTATATCACTAATTCGTTTTGGTAAGCCATAATAAACAGAGTTTGCTGTCTTCAACACTTTTGCTGACAGTGGAGGGTCAAGTTCGATTAATTCTTTTAAATCTTTTATAGTTGATTTTGGGTTATTAATGATATCAATAATACCTGTTACAATGTTCATTATTGAAGAAATCTCTGAGAAATCAGTTAATTCTACAACTTTTGCTATTTTTTTATTTTTTTCTACTTCCTCTATTTGAGTAGTAAATCTTTCTTCATGCGTATCCATTTGAAATTTCCAATTCAAAATAAATTATTCTTTCTGCCAATAATAGTATACCGCACTTTTCCCACTTTTCAACTTTAGATACTTAATGTATTATACATTAAAACATGAAAGAACATGAGGAGTCACGTAAAGGGTAAATTATTGTGACAGCTGCAGATTTTAGAAAGATTTTACACAGGATAGACAGGAGGGGATATAAGGCATATAAAGATCTGAAGGGTGAATATGATTTTGGGGAGTATATCCTTTTTATAGACCATGTCCAGGGAGATCCCTTTGCAACACCCAGCAGGGTACGGGTAAAAATCTTGCAGGCGATTGCTGGATTTCCTTTAGATACATATCACAACAAAAGCAGGGAAGTGGCCCTCAGAGATTTCCTCACCCGGAGATTTGCAGAGTCTTCAAAAAGGTTTTGCAGAGGCAGGCGGGGAACTGGGAATAGTGGAATAATATCAATAGATCGACCAGGCCAGGAAATCCTGGAACGCACCTCTTCATTTATTTCAAGAGATTATGCAGAGGCCAGGTTCAGGATGGGGCTTCCGGCCTTTGGGAGAAAAATCGACGGAAAAGCTGCTGCGATAATGTTCTTTGAAGAGCTACCACAGATTTTGAAGGCCTCACTTTTCTATCGGAACCTCGATGATAAGAAGCTCTATAGACACATAGAGATCTCAGAGGATGCTGATTTCTTGAGAGATCGGCTAAAAAACCTGAGACTCGTTGCTTTTGTGGCCGACGGAGCAATTCTTCCGCGGGCAAGCGGTGTAGACTCTCGACCTCTCACTAAGGGACGTGTAGTCCCTTTTGAATCCCCTGAATCCTTCAGGATAGAGGTTACTTTGCCAAACATGGGCGCTATTACAGGGATGGGCATACCCAGAGGTGTTACACTTATAGTTGGCGGCGGATATCACGGCAAGTCAACACTCCTTAATGCTTTGGAACTGGGTGTTTATAACCACATACCAGAAGATGGAAGGGAGTTCGTGGTGGTAGATCCGTATACCGTGAAGATCAGAGCCGAGGACGGCCGGCGTATTGAGAAGGTTAATATATCTCCTTTTATAGCCAATCTTCCGTTTGGTAAAGACACACAGGCGTTTTCAACAGAAGATGCAAGCGGAAGCACGTCACAGGCAGCTAATATTATTGAGGCATTAGAGGTAGGAGCAAGAGTACTTGTTATGGATGAGGATACATCGGCTACTAATTTCATGATCAGGGACCACAGGATGCAGGAGCTGGTTTCCAAGGAGAAAGAGCCGATTACTCCTTTTATAGATAAAATACGGCAGCTTAACGAGAACCTCGGGGTTTCAACAATCCTGGCGATAGGAGGTTCGGGAGATTATTTCGACGTTGCAGATCAGGTGATTTGTTTAGTTGAATACAGACCGTACGATTACACCAAACAGGCATGTGCTATTGCTGATAAATATAAGGCTGAGCGTATGCCGGAAGGAGGAGAATACTTTGGAAGGATTACCGAGCGTGTTCCGCTCGCTCACAGTTTCGACCCCAGTAAAGGGCGGAAGGAGGTCAAGATATCAACCAAAGGATTAAAGTCCATAGACTTTGGTACTCACAGAATAGATCTTGGGGATGTAGAGCAATTGGTCAATGTAAGTCAGACAAATGCTATCGGAGATGCTATACAATATGCCACAAATTACATGGACGGAACACAAACACTGAGAGAGATAATAAAGAATGTGATGAAAGATATAATGGAGAAGGGCCTGGATGTACTCAGCTACAATCCTGCAGGAGAATACGCTGTATTCAGAGGTCTTGAGCTTGCTGCTGCTATTAATCGCCTTAGAACACTTTCGGTAATAAAGAAGGTATAAAATGAGAAATCTGCAAACAAAACAGCCAGTCATACCTGCTGAAGCAGAATGCCTTCCAATTGATCGGAGTTTTTATAATTCGAGATTCGCCAACATACGCAAAAAAACGTGAAAAGCCCCCGATTTACCCATGAAATATTCACGAATGCTTTTCCTACCGAAAAACGACAGCCTTATTGTAAATATACTACCCCTAATGCGGACAAGCCGCATTAGGGTTTGTAATAATGGCCAACACAGCCATCTCAGAACCACATTTAGGACAGATAAGTGAGTCCATTTCATATCTTTTTTATCAATCTGGCCCAGGTCTGTTTAGGCTTCTTTTCAGATAAAGTTTCAACCGGATTTTCTTCCTGTTCTTTCTTTGGTTCTTCTTCTGATCCGGCTCCCCAGCCATACTTATCGAGGCTGCCATCTTTTTTGGCACCTGCTCCTTACAGCAGTCCTTTCCTCTACTCCTGCTTGAATAGAGGCCATAATAACGAGCAAGACGACCTTTGGTCGTTTCGAAGGATTTCCAGGATGTTTATGTTCAGGCGGAATGTGCGTTGTGAGCTCGACAATATAAAATCGTGCAATAAAATCGGTTGCAGTAAAAGACCACCTGCAGACAGTAGGATCTACAGAAGGGCATGCATCTTCTTGATTATGATTTTATAGGGGCTTTTCCCTCTGTTTTGCATTATCTCTTTAATAAATGCCGTTCCCACGACTGAGGCATGAACATAGGCAGAAAGCACATTGACCTGTTTTTTTGTCGAAATCCCGAAGCCCGAAAGAATTTTTACCCGGTAAGCCCCGACCTTTTTAAGAAACCTTATATTTTCATCTCCAATTGTAGTGTAGGAACCTGTGATACCTTTTCTCAGGACAGCATAAACATACTCCGGACCCCGGGATAAAATCATTCGCAGCCTCTCATCATGAATGGAAGGTGCGATTACATGAATGACATTAAGCCCCGCCTTTTCCCCCATAGAAAAAATGCCTTCATCATAATCGAACGGAAGGTCAGGAATAATTATCCCCTGCGCACCTGAGCAAACACATTCGTCCAGGAACTTTTTGACTCCATGAAAACAAACTGTGTTTGCATATCCCATAATAAAGATAGGGATGTCTGTTAATTTTCTAATCTTTGATATCAGCCTGAATCCAGGATTAACTTTAAACCCTTCCTGTAAAGCCCTGCTGCATGCTTTCTGAATATATGTCCCATCTGCTGTAGGGTCACTGAAAGGAAACTGGATTTCGAGGTAGCTGCATCCTCCATCAATAAGGGCTCCAGCGATTTTTATTGAAGATTCCCTGTCAGGGTAGAATGCAACCATGTGTGCCATTATTCTATTTGGCATTTTCTTTCACCTCTTTTTCCAGGAAGGAGTGCCACTTATCTTTATCAAGGTTCCCGGCCAGGATGAAGAGGTCCTTATCCCCTCTCCCAGACATGTTTACAATTATGGATTTTTCAGGGGAAAGGCTTTTTGCAAGTTTTATAGCCTCTGCACCTGCATGGGCGGATTCCAGCGCGAATATTATCCCCTCGTTTTTCGCGAAAAATTGTAAAGCATCCAGTGCTTCTCTGTCGCTGATTTTTGTGAACTCAATCCGTTTTGTCTGTCCAAGATAGGCAAGCTGAGGTCCGATCCCAGGGTAGTCGAGGCCGGCTGAAATAGAATGGGTTGATCCTACCTGGCCATCATCATCCAGAAGAAAAAGCGATTTATATCCGTGGACGATTCCCGGTTTCCCTGACCCGCTCATCCTTGAGGCATGTTCTCCCGGGCTGTTCCCGGTTCCGCCGGCTTCAACACCTATTAGACGCGGCGTGGTTTCATCAAGGAAGGGATAAAAGAAACCTATTGCATTCGAGCCGCCTCCAACACATGCAATCAGTGTCTCAACATCGAGATTCCTTCTGTTTATTTCGCTTTCAACCTCTCTTCCAACAACCGACTGAAACTCACGAGCCATGTCGGGGTAGGGTGATGGGCCAAGTGCCGAGCCAAGCAGGTAGTGGGTAGTTTCAAAACTGGAAGCCCAGTCTCTGAGAGCTTCATTTACCGCGTCTTTCAGTGTGGAGGACCCACCTTTAACAGGTTCCACCTCAGCACCAAAAAGCTCCATCCAGAATACATTCGGCCTCTGCCTTTTCATATCGATTTCACCCATGTAGACTTTACACTCAAACCCCAGTTTTGCGCAGACAGCGGCTGTTGCAAATCCGTGCTGTCCTGCCCCTGTTTCGGCAATGATCCTTTGCTTTCCCATCCGTTTTGCCAGAAGCGCCTGCCCAAGAACATTATTTATTTTATGTGCTCCGGTGTTGGCAAGACCTTCCAACTTGATATAGATCTTTGCCCCTTTTAGGGCTTTTGTTGCGTTTTCAGCAAACATGAGCGGTGTGGGCCTCCCTGCAAACTCCGTCAGCTGTGTATCAAGCTCCTTCTGAAAATCATCGCTTTTCATGGCTTCCAGCCATACACGTTCGAGCTCATCAAGGGGGGGCCTCAGGATTTCAGCCACATACCTTCCCCCGAAGCTGCCGAAAAAATCGTTATAGAGCCGCTGCAATTTCTATCTCCTCGAATAGTTTTTTTATCTTTGTGTGATCTTTTGTTCCGTGGGATGATTCTAACTTACTTGAAACATCTATTAGCTCCGGTCTGAACCTTCTTATTATTTCTCGCACATTATCAGGTCCAATGCCTCCGGC
>JAUVYC010000007.1 GCA_030603285.1 Spirochaetota bacterium | reverse complement strand
CGCCCTGATCATAGCAAACAGTCAATAGATTGTTCTCAAATGTAGAGCTTTTTGCCCTTTTTAAAAACTCAGCTATTGCTCTTCTTTTTTTAACGAAATGTGAAATAATCTCTTTCATTATAACCGGATTATCATTTTTGCTTTTTTCTTCTTCGAATTTTTTTAATAATTGTGTGTTATTTGTTTCATCCGGATCTTCGCCTTTTTGATCGATACGGTATTTGAGTTTTTCCAGCTTTTTAATGAGCAGGGAGGGTTGTATAATATCTTTATAATGTATGAGTTTAATAAGGGTAATTTCGAAGAGTTCACGTATAAGGCCGCTTTTTTTCACATCCTGATAGGCTTTTGAAAGGAGAATGAGTATATTATTTATGTCTATGGTTGTATAATCAGAAAGAAAAGACTTCATGGTATTAATTTCTTCCAGAGGGAGATCGATAAGATCTGCTGTTTCCTCATCAACCGAAAGTACATATAAGTTTCTGAAATATTCAATCATACCGGAAATTAGAATGTTTATTTCCAGTCCTTCATGAGTAACCTTATCCAGATGGGAAATACAGGCCTTAAAATTCACACCTGCAATCAAACGTGCAAATGTATGATAAATGTCATAACTCGGTATTCCAAGTACATAAAATACATCTTCCTCTTTTATGATTCCTTCACAGTACGAAATCATCTGATCTAATATTGATTCTGCATCTCTCATTGAGCCCAGAGCACTTTTTGCAATCCAGAAAAGTGCTTTATCCTCAGCCCTCATCGATACATCATTCAGAATTCTTTTGAGAACAGGGAGAATATCCGTAATTGATATCCGTTTAAATATAAACTGCTGACATCTGGATCTAATTGTCCGAGGGACTTTCATCACTTCGGTAGTGGCAAAGATAAAAATAATATGTGCTGGGGGCTCTTCAAGGGTTTTTAAAAGGGCATTAAATGCCTCTGTGGTAAGCATGTGTACTTCATCAATTATATAGATTTTATAACGTGCAGCAGAAGGCACAAACCTTACATTTTCACGAAGCTGCCTGATCTCATCCACTCTCCTGTTCGATGCCCCATCTATTTCTATGAGGTCTATTGCTCTTCCTTCTGTGATCTCCCTGCAAAAGGTGCATTCATTACATGGAGTCTCTGTAGGCCCATGTTCACAGTTGAGTGCTTTTGCAAAAATACGAGCAGCTGACGTTTTGCCGATCCCCCGCGGGCCGGAAAAAAGATACGCATGCCCAATTCTATTCTTGATAATTGCATTTTTAATTGTGTTTGCTATATGCTCCTGTCCGACGAGCTCTTCAAATACCTGGGGTCTGTACTTTCGTGCAGATACAATATATGCCATTTTATTCCTGTCAGGTAATAATTATTGTAAACAATTACCTAATGCTTATAAAAAAATAACCATATTTAACGATTATTGCAAGTAACAAAGGCTTTTCTTATCCTGATGTGGACGAGCCACATGAATGTGGGCAAGCCACATTAAAGATTATCAGGATCAAGGTACTAATTCATTAAAAAACCTGATTTAGAGTGCCTGCTTTAAAGTGCCTGCTCCAATCGAGTATTTGAATTCACAAAAACAGAACACTTACCGTTGCTTCCTTCCGGACCTGGCGGAGTTGGGCGTCTGCTCCTTGAACTGTACCCGATTATCACAACAGGCACTTAAAATCAGGCACTTTTATCAGGCACTTTGAAACAGGTTAACAGGATTCGGAGAGAGTGGGATTCGAACCCACGGTACCCGGTTAAGGTACACACGCTTTCCAAGCGTGCTCCTTCGGCCTCTCGGACATCTCTCCACTTTTATCCGCTAGATTTCTGAAAAAATATACGAAACCATCGAAAAAAAATCAATAATATCATCCTCCCATAACCATTGCGCCTCTTTGTATAATACGACATTATTTCATTAACTTGATGCCTTCTTCATTAATGGTAAATACTGTTTCTAAGTTATCATCAACAGGTATTCTGTTATAAACCACACTCTGTATATCTGGCCCTAAAGGAATAATCCCGTATACATTAACATCCTTTTGCTTCTTCTGCTCTTTATTATATCTCCCCTTTTTCAGGATAAGGGTGTATTCTCTGCCTTTTGGAATTTCAAAGATATAGTTGTAATCGACCTTCTTAAATGATATATCTTCAACTTCACGGAAATATTTCGGTTTGCTGTATCCCTTTTTTTTGCCTTTATCATCAACTATATATGCTGTTTCTGTCATTTCGATCATGATAATTATTTTATCATTTTCACATATACGATTTTCTGTATTCTCAATTAAATTAAAAAAATCAACCGGATCAAGGTGGTAATTTTCTTCCCGAACAATTGCAAAAATCATTCTAGGATAACGGTACTTTTTCTTCGTAAGGTCATACCAGCTTACCTTTGCATTTTCATTCATGAACTGTACCACTATATTCTCTGCATCTTCACTGAATACATTACTGTTCTGTTTCCTTTCCCAGTTATTTGCAACAAGAAGTGTGGTACTGTTTTTAAAAGTATTTTCAAAATACCCATATACAACCATTGAATGATGCATCTTTATGCTCAAATATCCCAATATTATAGGCCTTCCGCTGCCTATACTGTCTTTTATCTTTTTTAACTCAGAAATTAAACCCACAAAATCCTGTTTTTTTTCGATATCTATCTGCCCTGATATAAAATATGAAAATACAATATCGTTCTGAACGTAATCCATTTCCTGAATAATTTTTCCATCATTTTCATCCAGAGAATACGTTGTTAAATACAGTGGTAAAAACTTATCCGGGTGTTCAAGACCATACACCTCTCCTCCTGAAAATCCATAACAGCGTCCGATACTCCCTTTATACATTGAATACATTACATGGAGAAGAATTGCCTGCTGATCCTGGGTAAGGTTGCCGAACCTTTCTTCGGCCCACTTGATTACGGTGGTTGAAACAAAATTAATTGTATTTTCAAACTTACCATCATTAGCAAAATTAAAGTTGTCCCTTCCCCAGACAAAATCAGTAAAAGAGACAACATACTCTCTCATTAATGTGCCGTAAAAAGTCTCAAGATATACTGAAAGTGTATATACCCCCTTTTCCCGGTACGGCACACCTCTGAAAACAACTTCATCTCCCTTTTCCCCTTCTCGAAGACCACCGGTCTCAAGATCAATTTCGCCATCATTATCAAAATCGTAATACAGTTTTTTTACTATCTTTTCTTTATCTGTGAGGACAAACTCTAAAACCGGCGGTGTACCGCTGTGACACTCGATTTCCAGTGAAATATTTTTATTTTTATTATCATAGGTATTTTCATAGCCCCTTGAATACAGAACTATATTTCCTTCCGGAAACACCTCTGCCACTGGTGCAAATAAAAAAAGACATGCAAAAACGAAGAATAAGAAGATTCTCATGTTCTATTTATCTTTTTATAAATCGTATTTCCGTATTAGAAATATATTAAGCCACCCGCTCCCTGCCTTCTCAATCAAGGGAGGGGAAACTGGTACGAATTTTTCGAATAAATAGCTATTTCAGTGATTCCAGGATTCCGGATACACGTTCATAAGCATTTTCACTGGCCAGGAGCCTTTCTCTTTCCTTTTCCACAACCGATGAAGGAGCCTTGTTTATAAACGCATCATTACTGAGCTTATTCCTGCTCTTACAGATCTCACCGTCAACTTTCTCAAGCTCTTTTGTCAGCCTGGTTTTCTCTTTCTTAATATCAATTAAATCCTTCAAAGGGAGATAAATCTCATACCCTATCCCGACTGCAAACGCACTCCCCTCAGGTTTCATAATATCCCCTCCATAGGTTATTTTTTTCAGTCCGGATAAAAAAGAAATAACCTCCATGCTTTCTTCAATAACCAAACGAATACGATCTTCTTTTGTTTTGATTACAACTTCGGCTTCAAGCTCAGGAGGAACATTCATCTCACCACGGATATTCCTGATATTATAATTAATTTCCTTGAGGATGTTTATTCTTTCTTTACTCTTCGGGTAAACATTCTTTTTATTATAAACAGGATATTCTGATATCATTATGCTCTTTATCTCTTTTCTGACCAACAGAAGCTGCCATATTTCCTCAGTAATAAACGGCATTATCGGATGGAGAAGCCTCATACAGCCTTCCAGTATCTGAACAAGCATAGCTGCTGCATGGGATCGGGATTCCTCGTCCTCACAGTAAAGTTTTACCTTGGAAATCTCTATATACCAGTCGCAAAACTCATGCCAGAAAAACTCGTAGATAAGAGAGGAAGCTTCATTAAGCCTGTACTCTTCAAGAACCACATTCATCTTTTTTACCGTTTCTTCATACAGGGTCATAATCCATTTATCCGCAGTATCAAGCACTTCTTTCTTTACTTCCCGGAGTTCAATATCTTTTATATTCATTAATATGTAGCGCGAAGCATTCCATATTTTATTCGCAAACCGTGCACCCACATTAAACTTATCCATTGAAAGGAGCAGGTTCTGACCAAGAGGGGTAATATTCACAATTGTGAATCGCATTGCATCTGCCCCGTATTTTTCAACAACCTCAAGCGGATCAATACCGTTCCCAAGAGATTTGCTCATCTTCCTCCCCTGAGCATCCATAACAATACCATGGATATATACGTCTTTAAAGGGAGTTTCACCCATAAATTTCACTCCGCTCATTATCATTCGTGCAACCCAGAAAAACAATATTCCAGGATCAGTAACAAGAACACTTGTCGGATAATAGTAAAGTAAATCATCGGTTTTATCAGGCCAGCCCAGTGTTGAAAAAGGCCAGAGTTGAGATGAAAACCATGTATCAAGAACATCCTCATCCTGATAGATCTCCTTGCTCTCACAGGAGCCGCACCCTCTCGGTTCATCAACAGATGCAAAGACAGATCCGCATTCCCTGCAGTAATACACAGGAATCCTGTGCCCCCACCAGATCTGACGGCTTATACACCAATCCCGTATATTATACATCCAGTTCATGTATACCTTTTTCCACCGCTCAGGATGGAAAACAGTTTTTCCACCTTTCACCGCTTCAATTGCAGCATTTGCAAGGGGTTTCATTTTTACAAACCACTGCTCTGAAAGATAGGGTTCAATGACTGTATGGCAGCGGTAGCAGTGTCCTACTTCATGAGTATAAGGTTCCTGTTTTATAAAATTTCCCCTTTTCTTAAGCTCTTCAACTACCACTTCCCTGCATTCGTACCTGTCCATACCAATACATTCAGGTATTCCATTTTCATTGATCGTTGCATCAACATTAAATATATTGACCTGTTCGAGATCATGCCGTATTCCCATTTCAAAATCGACTGGATCATGAGCAGGCGTTATCTTCACAGCTCCTGAGCCGAATTCGCTGTCAACATAACCGTCACTGATGAGAGGGATTTCCCTCTTTACAAGTGGAAGTATGAGTGTCTTCCCAAGATGTTTCTTATAACGCTTATCATGCGGGTTAACAGCAACTGCTGTATCACCGAGCATTGTTTCAGGTCTTGTTGTGGCTACAACTATGCCTCCATTTACGTTTTTAAACGGGTATTCGATATAATAGAGAAATGCTTGTTCGGTTTCATGTTCTACCTCTTCATCAGCAAGTGCTGTCTGGCACCGCGGACACCAGTTTATGATATACTTCCCCTTGTAGATTAATCCTTCATTAAACAGTCTTACAAACACCTCCCGCACTGCACAAGAAAGCCCTTCATCCATGGTAAATCGTTCTCTGACCCAGTCACAGCTTGCACCAAACTTCCGCAGCTGTTCTATTATTGTAGAGCCGTATTTTTCTTTCCACTGCCAAACCAGCTCTATAAACCTCTCTCTCCCTACCTTATGTCGTGTTTTCCCGGATTTTGCAAGTTCCTGTTCCACCACATTCTGTGTTGCAATCCCAGCATGATCGGTCCCCGGGAGCCATAATGCATTATAGCCCTGCATTCTCCTCCATCTTATAAGAATATCCTGAATGGTATTATTCAAACCATGCCCCATATGCAGAACGCCCGTAACATTGGGAGGGGGAATGACGATAGCAAATGGGGTTCTGGCAGTATCAACTTCTGAATGAAAAAGGTTATTTTCTTCCCAGAATTTATACCATTTTTCCTCAACCTTTTTCGGATCATATCTTTTTCCAGGTTCCATTTCCCAACTGCCTTTCTGCAGAAAATTTAGAACAAAAATCAAATGCCCCCATAATCTTACTAAATTTTGGTCCGTTTATTGTAGGGGCAATTCAAATTACCCCTGCAATGTATATAAGCTAATATTGAACAAATCTCTATTCAAGCAATTTTACTATTAACAAATAAGGAAAATATTTTCCAGGATTAAGGTACCGGGTGCATTATTGCTTTTTTATTTTTCCAACATTACTATCAGGATGATTGGTGAGTGAGAAGCGGGAAATAATTGTATAAAAAAGCGCTGAAACAGGAAACTGTGCAAGCATACAGGCTGCTACGCCGAGTATCGCCTGGGTCTTAAATGAGGTGAGTGCAATTACCATTGCTACAGGGAGGTTCCTTGAACCATTCTGATAGATTAAAGGGACTGCTATTTCGTACTTTAATCTGAAAACCTTTGAGATGTACAGGGCAACAATGAATAAAATTGTATAATAAAGGGACGAGATAAAAAATCCCCATAATATGATACCCGGATTATTGGTGATAATTTCTGCTCTTAATGAAACAGATATAAGGATAATCAAAATCGCCATCACTCCTGATATTGAAGAGAGGGTCGGCTTCAGTTTTTTCAGAATATCCCTTGTAAGATACTTTCGAAAAATAGTTTTTAAAACCCCTACAAGAACAAAAGGGATAACAATTAGAAAAAAAAGGTTTTTTATAAGGATACGCAAGGAAAAATATGATGAGTGCTCGAATAGGAAAGGAAGGCCGAAAGGCATGAGGAATAATGAAACAAAGGATAAAAAGGATTGAATGATAAGCGTCAAAAGGATATCGGCTTCCAAAAAACCGGTCCATGCAGACAACATGGCATCAGGCGGTACTGCAGAAGAAATGATCATCCCTGTCCGGAGGAACAGAAAATGTTCAGGAATAATGTTCGATACTATATATGCAAGAAAGGGAGAGATAATAAAAAGTCCAAAACTCACTATCATAGGGTATATATAGAGCTTTAATTTCGCAAGGCTTGAAAGGTTTGAAGGAAAAACCATGATAAAAATCATGATAAAGGCCAGAGGTGTTATGGTAAATTTAAGTGACACTACCCTCTCCGGGTTGAATCTACCCGCAAGATAGCCTATAACCATTGCCAGAAGCACCCAGAAGAGGATATATTTTCGAAGCAGAAGATTAAATTTAAGCATAGGAGGCTCATTGCAAGATTATAAATATAGTAATACGCAAAAAACTATATCACAGACGTATTTCCATTGATCCTTTCCAGAATGAAAAAGATCCCACATCCATAATATAATATATATGAACAAAATGGTTTGAAAAAAATAAAGGAGTTAAAAAAAGTAGAAGGGATTGTATAATACTAACAAATGTAGGGGCAATTCATGAATTGCCCCTACTCCTCTGTTATTCTCACTGACAGCAAATAATCATACACGATACTCTGTATAATCCGCTGGCATTCACTTTCTGCATTAGTTAGTTAATTGTCTCATGGTTGTTACTACTGATCATGAATCATTTAGCCTTCTCTTTAGGCTCTTTAGCACCACCATTGTTACCGTTTCCTAGAACCTCTACAGGCTCCTTAGGTGGTTCAGTATTTGTGTCTTCAGGTACGATTTCAATTTCAATAATAACGCTAGAATTTCCGGCTGCATTTTCCAGGCCTTTCCAGGCTCGTCCCGATTTACCGCCCAATTTTTGTTCACGATGTTGGTTTCTCATCTCAAAACACCTTGTATTGTCCCAATTTCTTCTCCCTCTCGACCCCGATCTCGACCCCGCAAAAGTTGATGCGGCAACGGCCATAATCAGAAGCAATACAATGAAAAGCAGGATAAGCTTTCTCATACCATACCTCCTTATAAATTCTATACACATAAAGACTCTAGATTTTCATTTTGGTTGTAAAAAAATCAATTATTTATATTGGTTTTTTAAAAATAGGTGATATGTTTTATTGTGTGAACAGAGTCTCTTCGTCTGGTAGGGTGGGCATTCAGATAGTCCGGGATGTACTTAAAGAAAAACCCTCTTCTTTCAGGGAAATCGTAGAACGGTATCATAGTAGTATTTTCAGAATATGCCTTTCACATCTCGGCAGCCTGGAAGAAGCAGAGGATGCTGTCCAGGAGATATTTCTGCGTGTATACCGATCTATAAGCACATTAAAACACAATGCGAGATTATGGGCCTGGCTCTATTCAATTACCACGAATCACCTGAAAACCCAATATTCCAGGCTCCAGCGGCTTGACTATCTCAAGGAGCGCAAGGAACATAATCTTCGATTCCATCAAAATGACCCAGCAGTTCTTGTCGAACAGAAAGAGACATGTAATAGAATCCAACAGGCTGTTGCAGCCCTTCCCTCAAATCTAAAAGAAGTGGTGATTCTCTATTATATGAAAGACATAAGCGTTACGGATATTTCCGAAGCCCTGGGTATAACCAGGGAAAATGTAAAAAGTAAACTCTACAGGGCACGAAAGAGGCTGAAAGAAATCCTTAAAAATTATATAAGCGGCTCTAAAGTTCTCACCTGATTGCCTCCCCACTTTTTTGCCTCATCCAGAAATGTATTAGCGGCATCTATCAGGTCCGATGGCGAAGAGTCTGTTGAAGGGACAATGCTTGCTATTCCCAGGCTGATGGTCACGTGATTAGCTGCAGGGGATTGCCAGTGTGGAATATTCAGTAGTTCGATGTTTTCCCGCACTCTCTCTGCCACGAACACACCAGCATCATTATTTGTTTCCGGGAGCACAACTGCGAAATTACCTCCGCTGTAATGAACCACAAAATCCGGTACTCTTTTAGCAGAATCGGCCAGTGCTTCTGCTACTTTCCTGAGACAGTCATCACCGGCCTGCCGGCCATAATGGTCAATGAACTGTTTAAAAAAGTCAATTTCTATCATGACCAGGGATACTACCCCTCCAGTACGGATGCAGCGCCTCCACTCCAAATTGAGAAACTCCTTAAAGCGGCGGCGATTGGGGAGTTGAGTTAAGCTGTCGTAAAATGAGTGCTCTTCCAATTTTCGTTTTAGTTCTTCAAGTTGCCCTCTCAACTCCCGCAACTCTTCATCCTTCCGGAGGAGCATTGCAGTTTGCTTATTAAGAAGCTCCTTCTGAGTATAAAGCTCAATAAATACATTAACCTTGCTTTTGAGAACAACAGGATCGATCGGCTTGTACAGATAATCGACCACTCCTGATCTATAATCCTTTAAGGTAAACTCTTTTTCTATACCTGCGGGAATAAGAAGAATAATGGGGATATGCCTTGTCCTTTCACTTCTTCTCATAGATTTGGCCGTGTCAAAGCCTTCGGTTTTCTGCATCACAGCATTGAGAAAAACAAGAGCAAAATCCTGCTCGAGCATCAGGTCAACAGCTTTTTCCCCGGATGCGGCTTTTACTATGTTCAAATCGGAATTCTCAAAAAGGTTTTCCACAGCAAGAATATTTTCCGGCTCGTTATCCACTATTAGTATGTTGATGATCTTTTTTTCTGACATTATTGTCCCCTGTTATTATAAAAAAATGACCGGATTGCAATTATAAACTTCTTGACAGGAAATATCACCAACCATGTATCTTAAATATCATTATGTGGACAAGCCACATTCAATATCAAAAAAAATTTCTTTGCCTATTAGGCGAAAAAATCAGGATTAGTACCTTAATAACAATTTCCTTTCTTTTTTGGCACAAACTTTAGTTTGCAAGGAAATCTTTAAAATCGAGAATGCGGTTTGTCCGCATTAGGGTACTAAAAGCGATCATTTTAATATTTGAAACAGTTCACTAAATGAATTGAATTTATTGTCAGGTTTTACTGTGCCGGTATAATCCCTGTCCTTATCCGCAGTTAAACCGGATTCAATTAAAACAGATGTACGGAATCCAGCATTCCTGCTCCCCTCTACATCCCTCGAAAGCGTATCACCGACATAGATACAATCTTCTGCCTTAAGACCTGTACATTTAAGTGCAGCATCAAAAATCTCTTTTCGCGGTTTTCTTATGCCAATATCAGCCGAGAGAACAACCGCAGAAAAATACTCATCAATCATGAACTTTTTCAATCTTTCAGGTATCAGTGTTCTTGACATGGTATTACTGATGAGGGCAAGCGTATAACCTGAATAAAAAAGGGTTTTCAATACCATCCACATATCTCTTGCAGGGCGCCTGGTGAACAGATAGAATTCATATATTGAGCTTAACTCTTCACTCATTTCTTCTACAATAGCTTTCTTCGTTTTATCCTTACAAATTTCCTCCAGGAAAAATGAAGACCACATTTTTTCATTGGGAAGCTCTCTGTAATTATTCTTTTTATACCAATTGTTATATTTCTCCTGCCCTGATATTAATGCGGCTGTCAACTGTGAGGCAGTTAATGCCACCCCCTTTTTTAACAAGATGTCCCGAAGGATAGCTGCCCCTTTCAGAAATGTGGAATCACTGAAAGACAGGTCTTCCAGCACACCTCCATAATCGAAAAATACTCCTTTTACAGTATTATAAATCGCATTCTTAATCTTAATCATACAATCTGTCCTGGTTCTTTCTGAGTTCCAGAAGAAGAGTATCTTTCAGGTCCACCTGTGAAAAGGCAACCGGTTTTCCTTTCTCCACATTTTCAGTTAATTTTGCCCCTTCGCACAATCCAAATGGCAAAAGATTTTCTTTCCGCGCACATTGACAGGTTTCAATCCCTGCATACACTGTGGCACCACCAATATGGTCAATATTTTCACCTCTTGCCAGATTCCTTTTAGCAATTGTAATTACCTCTGTTGTCGGGAGGAAAGAAGCCGCAATAGAAGGCTTTTTATAGAGATATCCTAAAGCTACTGAAATCGGCACCTCAATATTCGTCAGATGGTAAGGCCTGTACAGAAGATACCCGGGCCCGTCGCCTATCTTAAGATACCTCATGGTTTCATTTACCAGTTTTCCTTCATGCCGGACAACAACAAAAACACCGGGTGCAACATCTCCAATTGCAAAATCTACAACTCCTTCTTTTCTTAAAATTCCTCCTTTCCCATCCGTAGAAAAGACCTTTGTGAGCTCATTCACATTTACATGAGGCCCATGCATGTTTCTTTTATCAACGGTCAGCCCGGCTGCATTTGCTATACAGCTCATTTCAACCATTGTTTTCGATCCATCAACAAATTCAGTGAGGATTTTTGGGTTCAGGCCCATTTCTTTTGCTTTTCGCCCAAGGGTTTCCGGTGTAGCAGATGCATCAAGCGGGTTGTTTTTCCCCTTGCCGCATGCTATCACAATAAACCCGAGAATTTTTGCGAAATCGTATAGCTCTTTTATAGCAGCCGGTTCGTCTCCGGTGCAGACAGTATATACTACACTGTTTTTTTTTGCAAGCATCTGCAAATAATGTCCGATTGTCACATCGGTTTCAACATTCAACATTCCTATATGCTTTTTATTCATGATACTGGCATGCGCAACTTCTGCACCAATCTCCGGTACGCCGGTTGCTTCAATAACAAAATCTAATCCTTCAATTTGCGGTATTACCCTGTAATTGCTTGTAATTATCCTTTCCTTTGGAAATTGAAGCTTCGCTGCCTCGTCTGAACTTTGAATTTCCTTATAATTACTGAAATTAATTCCCTCAAAACACAAATGTGCTTTTTCCATATCGATATCGGATACTGCAACTACTTCCATGCCGGGCGCACACTCGATTACCTCAACGATTCCACTTCCCATGAACCCTGCACCGACCAATCCGACCTTAATACTTCTTTTTTCGGATTCCAGAGATTTTAATGCATCATAAATAATCATTGCTAATACTTTAATTCCACTATATTGATTGATGCGAATTTAGTGCAATAATTCCAAAAAGGAAACTATAAAAAATGGCTGTTATTCTAAACTATTTTGCAGTATATTGTATAGCAAACCTGATGTGGACAAGCCACATTCAAGATTTAAAGATATTTTCTTGCAAACTAAAGTTTGTGCCTATTGGGCAAGAAAATCATGATTAGGCGCTTAATAACAATTTCCTTGCTTTTTTGGCAAGGAAATTCTAAAAATAAAGAATGCGTCTTGTCCGCATTAGGGTACTAATATAAAACCTTAAATACATGCATATAAAAAAGTATTGCTTTGTTAAACAGAGAGGTTTAATAAATGCGCAACACACCATCAAAACTTTTTATTATTCTACTCCTTTTTTTCACGATAAACAATGCCTTCGCAAAAACAGAAAAGGTATCGCTGAACTTCGATAATGTTGACATTAATTTATTTTTAAAAACAATGAGTGAAATTACAGGAAAGAGTTTTGTACTCAGCAGCAAAGTTAAAGGCAAAATAAATTTTGTTTCATCAAAAGAGATTCCTGTGGACAAGGTTTATGAAGTTGTGCTTTCCATATTAAAGGCCCAGGGCTTTTTCGTGGTTCCTCAGGAAAACAACATCGTTCATATATACCTGACCCAGGAAGCCCTTAAAATGAGCGGGGACATATACTACGGAACAGAACAGATTACCATTGAGGAAGAAAAAATAATTACAGGGATTATCCCTCTCGGGTACGCAAACGTAAATGATGTTGTGAATATTTTAAGGCCCCTTTTTTCAAACGAAATACTCATCACTTCATATCCAAGAACAAATGTAATTATTGCAAACGGGCATGTTAAGAATATAAACCTGCTCATATCAATGATAAAGTTTCTCGATACTGAAATACCGAGGACTAGATCTGATATCCATATTTATCACCTGGAAAACTCTGATGCTGAAACAATGGCCCGTACTCTCTCAAATCTTGCCAGCAGCATCCCTGTTACAAAAAAGGATCCAAAGGCACCCATACCTTCAGGAGGCACCGGGGGCTTTTTTACCGAGCGGTTCAGGGTTGTTTCAAATAAGGAAACGAACTCAATCATCATTATCTGTGCGCCCCAGGACTATGAAAAAATTGAAAAGATCATTAAAGAGCTCGATCTAAAGAGGGAACAGGTGCTTGTTGAGGCTCTCATTGTGGAGATTACACTCGATGATGACCAGACCCTCGGCTTTGACTGGCGGGCCGTTGTCGATACCGGTATCGGAATCGACGCACTTGCCCAGTCAAGCACCGGACTCATGGCTGAAAGCCTTATTACAGGAGGTCTTCCCGGCCTCACTGTAGGTCTTTTAACAGGGACTGCTGATGTATATGCAATCATTAACGCCAATAAGGAGAATACAAACTTTAAAATTCTCTCCACACCGGAAATTGTTACCATCGATAATCACGAAGCAATGATAAATATCGGTGAAGAGATTCCATTTCTCACCAGTTCACGGGTAGATGAAAACAATAATGTTATCCAGACGTATGATTACAAGGAGATCGGTATTGTCCTCAAAATCACCCCACATATTAATAAAAACGGCTATATAACCATGGATATAAATCAATCAATAAAAAAGATTGTGGAGGGCACTGCTTTACTTGAAAATCCATCTGTGTACAGCCGTGAGATAAGCTCTAAAGTGACGGTAAAAGATAGGAGAACAATTGTGATTGGCGGCTTAATCCGGGACGACATTATAAACATCGAGCAAAAGGTACCGCTCCTCGGGGATATTCCGCTTTTAGGGCTTCTTTTCCGAAAAACAAAAAAGCAGCGAACACGGACAAACCTGTTAATATTCCTGACTCCTTATATTGTAACTGATGAGGAGACTTTTCTGGAAATAACGGAAAAAAAGAAAAGTGAGCAGGAGGCTTTTGAAAATACCGACAAAAGAAGAAAGCGAGTAAATGCCAGAGAGAAAAACAATTGACAAATCTTTATTAGGCTTCAAGTTCGGCGAAATACTGGTCAGACAGAAAAAAATTAAGCCCCAGGAGCTCGAAAGCGCTTTAATCGCCCAGAAACACTCAAAAAGCAGGATAGGTGAGTTTCTTCTACAGAGAAACATGATTACGGAAAACGACCTCCTGTACGCTCTGTCCTGTCAATTGGGTATTGAATACAGCGAAGACCTCCTGATTCGCTCCAATGTTGTTCTATCCTCAAACCTTTCCCGATCATTTATAAAAAGATATAATACGGTAATCCTCAACGAGAACGATTCTTGTGCAGAGGTTGCGGTTAATGACCCTTTTCAGAGTGAGGTTATCGAAAATATCAAGACCCTGATAAAAAAGGATGTGAAGCTCATTCTTGCAAAAAAGCTTGATATTTTGAAGCTTTCCGACATACTCGCCGGGGAGGATTCAGAAAGCGCAGATAAGGTAATCGAGGGATTGGAAGACAGCAGTAATATCCAGATCCTCGGAGAAATAACCCCCAAGGACGAAGATGTACTTGACCTTGCCAATGAAGCACCCATCATTAAGCTTGTAAACCTGATGATATCAGAAGCCCTTAAAGAGAGGTCAAGTGATATTCATATAGAGCCTTCTGAGGAAGGAATTACAGTCAGATATAGAATTGATGGAATTTTATACAACGTACTGTCTCCTCCGAAAAGGTACCAGCAGGCAATTGTTTCACGTATAAAAATTATGGCTCACCTTAATATTGCTGAAAACAGGCTTCCCCAGGATGGAAGGATAAAAGTAAAATACGGAACAACCGATGTTGACATCAGGGTCTCGATAATTCCCTCTGTTGTTGGAGAGAGAGTTGTTCTCAGGCTCCTTGTAAAGGATGAAACAAAGTATGATCTGACGAAACTCGGGATGAGCAAACCCCTTTTAAAAGACTTTGAAAATTTATTGAAAACGCCGCATGGAATTATTCTTGTCTCTGGACCTACAGGCAGCGGGAAAACAACCACCCTCTATGCCGGTATAAAAGAAATAAACTTTCCTGATAAAAACATCATTACAATTGAAGATCCTGTTGAATACCGGATCAAAGGTATCAGCCAGATACAGGTGAATCCCAGAATAAATCTCACCTTTGCAGGAGGACTGCGTTCCATTTTACGGCAGGACCCTGAGGTGATAATGATCGGTGAGATACGGGACAGGGAAACAGCAGAAATAGCCATTCAGGCAGCTATGACAGGCCACCTTGTATTTTCCACTCTTCATACCAACGACGCTGCCAGCGGAGTTGTCCGCCTTATCGATATGGGCATTGAAACATACCTTATTGCTTCAACAGTTATCGGCTTTCTTTCACAGAGGCTTGTCAGGGTCTTATGCAGGCACTGCAGGCAGGAAGAAAAGATCGATGCAAAGGTGCTGATAGATGGAGGGATCGACCCGCGGGTTTTTGATGGAAAAACAGTCTATCGGCCTCCTGGATGCTCTAAATGCCAGAACACCGGGTTTCATGACAGGGCAGGTATTTTTGAGATGATTAAAGTTAATGACCGTGTCCGAAAAATGATAATTGAAAAGCGGGATGCCTCACACGTACGTAACAGGTGTGTAGAAATAGGCATGAAAACAATGCTTTATGATGGTATAGATAAGGTCAGGCAGGGCATAACATCTCTGGATGAAGTGCTCAGGGTAATACGTGAGTAAACAATGGCAATATACGAATACAGAGGAATAACCCGGAAAGGGAAAAACACCAGGGGCATTATCGATGCATCCGGCACAGGTGCAGCAAGGGAAAAACTGAAGAGTCATGGTATTTATCTTCAGGAAATAAGTGAAGTAAAAAAATTAAAGGCAAAAATTCGTTTTCAATCTTCCCTTTTCAAAAAACGAACCGGAGTTACAGGAATAACCAGGCAGCTTGCATTTCTCCTTGGAGCCTCTCTTCCTGTTGACAGCGCGCTTGAAGGAGTAATAGACCAGGCAGAGGATAATGATGTAAAAAAAATGATGATCAGCATAAAGGAAAATATAAAAGAAGGGAAGAGCGTGTCCCACGCATTTGCGGACCATCCCGATTATTTCAACAGAATGTATGTGAGCACCCTGCATGCGGGAGAAGTCTCAGGCAAGCTTGACCAGGTATTCGAACGGCTTTCAACGATGTATGAAAAAAACCGTATCCTCATGGGTAAGCTCAGGAGCTCATTAACCTATCCTGTTCTCATGTTGGTTTTTGCTTTTTTCATCATTGTTTTTCTCGTTTCTTTCATTATCCCTACATTTACAAAGCTTTTTGCTGAATTCGGTCAGGTTCTCCCCCTACCCACCCGGATCCTCATGGGAGTTTCAAAAATAGTTTCTTCTGCATGGTGGGCTATTCTTCTTTTCATCGGGCTGCTCATTTATATTTTTTACAGGATATACATGAGTAAAAAGGGGAAACACTACTTTGATTCCCTGGTTCTTAAACTGCCTGTTGTGAAAAGCCTTGTGTTTGGCACCTTTACAATACGTTTTTCCTACACCATGAGCCTCCTGCTTGCAAACGGTGTCGGAATTATCGAATCTCTTGAAAACACCGAAGGAATATTCAGAAACAGTATTTTCAAAAGTATGATAAATGATGCCATATCTCGTGTGAAAAAAGGTGAAAAGCTCTCACGCGCCCTTTCATCGAGCACTGTCTTCAATGCTTCGCTGCTCGGTATGATCCATGCCGGCGAGGCAGGCGATAGAGTTGCCGATGTACTGGATAAGATCGGTTATCACGCAGAAATTGAAGTAGAGGAAAAAATAAAAACCCTCACCTCTCTTATCGAACCTGTGATAATCATGATTATCGGAATTTTTGTAGGGTTCGTAGTGCTTGCAATAATGCTTCCCATTTTTCAAATCAACCAGATCTTCGGGTAGAATTTTTATTTTAATTTATTTTTGATCATTCAGTAAGCTTTTAGATTTACCAAATCTTGCCTATTCCCATTTAAAAAGATATATTATCTTCTATGAAAAATCCAAACATTACAGCCTATATTGAAAAGGATCCTGACACAGGATACTATGTTGGATTCGTTCCAGCAATTCCAGGAGCGCATACTCAGGCAGAAAATCTTGACGAACTATACAGAAATTTGAAAGAAGTTGTCGAATTATGTCTTGAGGAAATGGATATAGAATCTATAGAACATCTTCCGAAATTTGTTGGAATACAGCAAATCGAGGTCAGGGTTTGAGCAGACTTCAAATTATAGATGCTCATAAAATGGAAAAATTGTTATTTTACATTGGTTTTAAACAAATACGACAAAAAGGAAGCCATATATTTTACAGACATGATGACGGTAGAACGACTACTATTCCCCATCACAAAGGAAGAGTTTTAGCCCGCCCACTTATTAGAGAAATATTGAAGGATGTGGAATTAACAATTGATGAATACAATGATATGCTGAAAAATATTTAGTTCCATGTGACAATGTGGTAATATAGTTTTATTTTCGTAAAAACTTTATTATATTTACGAAAATCATACTTTTCAAATGCACACCCAAGGTTTTTCGTATGAATATCGAGTTTATCAAAATGCATGGGGCAGGAAATGACTATATATACATTGATATGATCAGGCACGGATATAAGGTTGATTTTCAGGATCTTGCGCAAAAGATTTCCTTAAGGCATTTCGGCGTGGGCGGGGATGGGCTTGTTTTAATCATGGAAAGTGATAAGGCGGATTACCGGATGAGAATGTTCAATTCAGACGGGAGTGAGGCTGAAATGTGCGGGAATGCGATCCGCTGTGTCGGGAAGTACCTTCACGATAACGGGTATCTGAAAACCAGTGAATTTTCAATTGAAACGTCCGGCGGTATTAAATATCTCTTGTTAGTGGAAAAAGATGCTAATGGACGTGCTGTAAAGCTCAAAGTTGATATGGGTGAGCCAATCCTTAACGGAAAAGATATTCCGGTTAATGTTGATAAAGAACCTGTTATGGGAATTGAGGTGATGGGGTACAGTGGAACTGCCGTGAGCATGGGAAACCCGCACTTCGTAATCTTTGTGGACAGAATAACCCCCACCCATGTCCTGACTCACGGCCCGAAACTGGAAATTAATCCGCACTTTCCAAACAAAGCAAATATAGAATTCATCCAGGTTCTTGACAGACATACCATCAAAATGAGGGTCTGGGAAAGAGGGGCAGGCGAAACTCTTGCATGCGGTACCGGGGCATGCGCAGGCGCGGTTGCAGGGGTATTAAATAACATCGTTGAAAGGACGGTGGATGTAAAACTGCCCGGCGGCACTCTCCGGATTGAATGGAATAAAGATAATAACAGGGTTTTTCTCACAGGTCCTGCTGAAGAAGTATTCCGGGGTATATATAATTACAGTAAATAGCCCATATAAACATCATCTACTTAACATAATCCACTATCCTATTTTTTCCTGCACTTTTTGCCTGGTACAATGCCTCATCAGCCATCTTCATCAGTTCCTCCATATTGCGGGTATCTTCAGGAAATGCCGCAATTCCGATGCTGATCGTCACTTTTACCCGCCGGCTGTTATCGGGTATCCGTATCTCCTTGCCGGAAAACAACTTCATCAACCTCTGGGCAAGTTTCAGCGCAAGCGTTTTATCGGTTTTGGGAAGCACTATGCAGAATTCATCCCCCCCATACCGTGCCGGAATATCAGCAGACCTGACAGAAATACTGACACTCCGTGCAAGCTCTTTTAACACCAAATCCCCAACATGGTGTCCATAGTTATCGTTTACTGATTTAAAGTTATCAATGTCCAGCATAATGCATGAAAGAGGCTCTTCATACCGTTCAGCCGAGGCAATTTCCTGACGCAATGTTTCAAGAAAGTGCCTGAAATTATAAAGGCCGGTCATCGAATCCCGCATTGAGAGATCTCTTACTTTTTCAAAAAGAATGGTATTGTGGAGTGATACTGCAAGGTGCCGGGATGTCCGTACAATTCTTCCTTCAAAATCGAAACTCTCCACATCGGAAAAATCGGGATTATTTACATTCAATACCCCTATTGTCCGATGCCCCGACATAAGCGGGACAGTGCAGACTACATTGCTTGTATACTTTTTACGCCCGCTCTTTTTGTGCCGTGATTTGCTGAAATCCTTTAAAAAGATGTGGTTTTTTGTTCTCAGCACCTCATACATGATGCTGTCTTTGTCTACAGGGACGATAAGGTTGGGGGGCATGTCCTCGTGATTTGAGACAAACAGCTTAAACTCACGCTTACTTTCGTCAATAGAAAATATTGTAAACAGTTTTGCACCAACAAAATTTGAAAACTTTTCCCGGATAAACTCTTTTTTTGATTCAGCATCTAAAAACTGGTTGAGGTCCCGTGAAAACTCTGCCTCCTGAGAAAGAAGCTCTTTTTGTATGGCGGTATATCGATTAAGCCGGATCAGATCCTTTCTGCTCTTCCTGAGCTGTTCCTCCTCTTCCTTCATCCGGATAATCGATGCGATCTTTGTGATGAGGATTTTATTATTGAACGGTTTCCCGATAAAATCAACGAATCCATATTCAATTGCTTTTATCATATCCTCTTCCAGTTGGGAAACAGAGATTGAAATTATCGGAATAGAAGAAAGATTCATATTATTCTTAATTTTCTTACAGATCTCAAAACCGCATGAATTTCCAAGCTTTAAGTCCAGAAGGATAAGATGAATGGGCATGTTAAAAAGAATATCAAATGTTTCAGCTTCGTTCTGCGCCAGGGATATGCTGTGCCCTTCGTTTTCAAGAATCCTCTTGAGAATAAACCTGGTATCAAAATCATCATCAACAATAAGAATATTCTTTTTCATGGATTTATTTTATTAAATAAAATCCTTTAATTTTATACCCGATACGGCATCTTCCGAGTTTGCAATAATATAGGAAACAGCTGCGGTCCCTGTAATATTTACGACTGTTTCTATCTGATAAATAACTCCTGCGACCCCGATAATAAGGGCATATCCTTCAGCAGGGAGCTTTACAATCTGTGAAAGGATTACTGAAAGAAGGACAATGCTTGAATCCCTGGTCCCGTCCAATTTTAAAGTGGCAATAGTAATAAGAAGCACAATAATAATCTGGAGATAAACCGACAGGTCAAGACCGTAAACCTGAGCGACAAACATTGTAGAAACCCCTGCAGCAAGCGCACTTCCGGAAAGGCTGGATGCAGTACCCAGACCCGATATAAAGGTAAACACCTCCCTGTCTGCACCGAGATTATGCTCTATTGTTTCAACAAGCACAGGATATGCAGTATACCTGTTTCCTGAGATATACCCGATAATAGTTGCGGGTAAGACGGCATGTATGAACTTAAAGGGATTTAACTTTGTCAGAGAAAACACCAGGAGAGCATGAATAATGAATATCTGTATAAATGAACCTGCAATGATTATCAGGATTAATTTTAAATGGGGCATTATCATATCGGCTGTCATGAAACCCATAGTATACCCTGCATATGCAAAGATACCGATAGGGAGAAACTCCATTACCATAAGATTGAGCCTGTGAACTGTTTTGTCAATGCTTATTATCATGGAATGAAATGCATCGGAATCCTCTCCCGCAAGGATAATACCCACAGCAAGTAGATACGAAACAAACAAAATCGCTATGACCCCGTATCCTGATTTAATAAATGCGGTTATACTCTCCGGTATCATGTGTAAAATAAAATTTGCTGTTTCCGGATATTGAATCACCATGGGAGATTCAAACTCCTCAACATTTATTCCGGCCCCGGGTATTAAAACATCTCCCAGCACAACACCCACTGTTGCCCCAACCACCGTAAGCAGTATAAAATATCCCAGAGATTTTGCAAGTACAACAAATAATTTTTTGTTTGATTTAAGGTGCAATATACACCTGACTGCTGAAAAGAAAAGAAGCGGGAATACAGCAAAGTTCAAAAGCCTGAAAAATAGAGCTCCTGCAATTCTCAACGGCTCGAGAGAAAGAGAACCGGGTTCTATATACGAACCAATGATAATACCCATAAATAGGCCGGCAAGCATTTTAATCCAGAACTTCATCAAATATTCCCCAATCTTTTTTGACGTAATTTTACTTTATGATTATTATAAAGTCAAGAATATCAGAAGAATGGAAAGAGAAAGGAAATCATATGAGAATAATCCACCTCATCAAAATGATATTGATTATAACCATCGTATTTTTATTTGCTTCCTGCAGCACCGAGCGTTTCATTGTTCGATCCAGGGATATTGAAATACAAAAACAAACAATGTACGGTATTACAGTATCGGTAAAATTTCTTAATGAAGATGATCTTGTTGAAAGATTTGGCAGGGTAAATAATCCATTTATTGCTCCCCTTTCTGCCCTTGGGTTTACCAGGATGATGGTGTTCGAAGCTCTTGTAGAAAATAATTCAAAAAATACAGCTGATCCTGTTATCATTGCTGCCATTGCTACCGTTATCATGCCGCTCAATAAAATAGAAATACAATTCGGCGGGAAAAATAAAAATCCTGTAAACAGGTTTCATCTATACGAATTCTGGAAAAATAGAATATATAAGGATGATACCTATAAAAAATGGAACAGCAGTAAAATAAATCAACTGATCAAAAAAACTGTTCTTCCCAATACGGTAACTAGCAAGCCTCAATCGGATACTCCCGGGCTTCTCGTATTTATGGGCCGTTTCCCCAACTACGGCACTGCTGATGTTTATATACCAATTTTTACAGAAGATGGAAAACAACTACACAATTTCAGGTTTATATTTCAGTTTTGAAATTCACCCCCACCCAACCCTCCCCCATCAAGGGCTGACAATAGGACACACTTGACACCGTGGGGTTTTTTATATATTATAGGGGGCATGCTGGTATGCGGTCAATATTTTAATTCGGAGGTGTTAAGTCGAATTCAGACAACTGTGGAAGAGGATTCGTCCATTTCCCGGCGTGCGTTGTCGCGTCTGGTTTGTGAATGGCTAGATTGGCGTGGAGCCAATGGCAAACTTCAGGATATGAGTTGCCGGAAAGCGTTATTAAAACTGCAACGCAAGGGCTTGATCACATTGCCAGACACTCAAAAGGAGTATTCCTTCCAACAGAGATCTTGTCGGGATTGTGGAGAACTTCCGGATATTGCCGAGGTAGAATGCAGTCTGGCTGAGTTGGGTGAAGTTGAAGTAGTTCCTGTATCAAGCCGATACAGTAAGAGTTCACGCATCTGGAAGGGTTTGATGAGGGAATTTCATTATCTTGGGTCTGGGCCGTTATGCGGTGCGCAAATTCGTTATCTGATTTGGAGTTTGACCTACGGATGGCTTGGGGGATTTGCTTTTAGTGGGGCTACGTGGCGCTTAAAGGCGAGGGATAAGTGGATTGGGTGGAGCGAAGCGGCACGTCGGAAGAATTTGAACCAAGTTGTATGCAACAGTCGTTTTCTTATACTGCCCATGGTTCGGGTGCCGAATCTGGCCAGTCATGTTTTGAGTCTGTGCAGTGCCAGGTTATCGGAAGATTGGATGGATCGGTATGGATATAAGCCAGTGCTTTTAGAGACGTTTGTGGACCCTGATCGATTTTATGGGACGAGTTATCGTGCTTCAAATTGGATTTGGTTAGGTAAGACGGCAGGGCGGAAGGAGGCGTATCCGAATGGCAAGGTTCCGGATGGCAAGAAGGACATCTATGTGTACCCACTTCGCAGGGATTGGCGAAGTATTCTGTGCATGGAGCCCGTAAGAGTTTTAGGGTCGAAAATGAGGCCAGTAAATCCATCTGATTGGGTAGAGGAAGAATTTGGAACAGTGGATCTATACGATGATCGTCTGAAGAATCGGTTGTTTATACTGGCGAGTGATTTTTTTTATCAGCCAGGGGTTTTGGTTCCCCAGGCATGTAATGGTTCTCAGGCAAAGACCAAAGGAGCGTATCGTTTTTTTAACAATAGGCAGATTGATATGAAGACGTTGCTCAAGCCTCATGTTGAAGCAAGCATAGAGAGGATCAAGGCGCACGAGGTGGTACTGGCGGTGCAGGATACCACTATACTCAACTATACGGCCCATCCGGCCACTAATGGTCTTGGCCCGATCAACACGAAACAGGATAATGCTATAGGACTGGTGCTGTACGACACCATGGCCTTCACGGTTGAGGGTACGCCCTTGGGAGTGCTGGATGTGCAATGCTGGGCTCGGGATCTGGAACAAGCCGGAAAGAGGGAACGCCGCCATGATTTGCCGATTGAAGAGAAGGAGAGCGTCAAATGGCTTAACAGCTACCGGGCAGTAGCTGAGGTACAGGCGCTCTGTTCTAAGACCATGCTGGTCAGCGTGGGGGACAGGGAAGCAGACATCTACGAGTTATTCTATGAGGCAGAGCGGAATCCTTTGGGTCCGAAACTGCTGGTTCG
>JAUVYC010000197.1 GCA_030603285.1 Spirochaetota bacterium | reverse complement strand
ATATTACTGGACATAAACGGCACTCTTCAAAGGTTATCAATTGTGGGTATAGCCTACTCAAAGGGCTTTTTTATGGATGACGGGCGTACTGACTCCTGTGTTCTTCCAAAGGGGTTTCTTGGCTCACTCTATAATGCCAGGGGCCGGGTATCCATCCTTTACATAAAGGTTAAGGATCCCGAGGACAAAGGGGCTCTCATTAAAGACCTGTCCGAGCTTTACCGTAGGTTCGAAGTGCGGGAGCCTGTAACATGGTCCGAAGTTGTAGAATGGACAAAGCGGATAACGGTCCCTTTTAGAATCATGCTTGTAATTGTTCTGGTTACAAGCACCTTTATAATTTATACCTCATTCCAATTACTTACCACAGAAAGGCTTCCCGTAGTCGGTACTCTGAGGAGCATAGGTGCTACAAGGAGAACTACCGATTTTATTTTATTTGCAGAAAGCCTTTTTTACGGGTTTCTCGGAGGGATATTAGGCTGCCTTCTCGGAGTGGGAGTTCTATATGGAATAGTATCAATTGCGACTCCGGACTGGCTTGCCAGTTCCGGTACTCAGGTTCATTTCACACCGCTACAGATGGCAACAACGTTTCTTCTGGCCGTGGGTCTTTCATTGATAAGCTCCGCCATACCCATCGTGCGGGTTTCAAAGATTCCGGTAAAAAACATTATACTGAACCTTTACCGGAGAAGCACACACAACACGAAAGTAAAAGCAGGAACGGGCATACTGCTCATAGGAGCAGGGCTCTGCCTGCCGATCATTGTGCCCGGAAAGGTAGCAATGATGGTGGATATATTCTGCATCATCGCAGAGTTTGTCGGTGCGGTACTCATCATTCCAATCCTCACTCACGCCTTCACCCGTTTCTTTGAAAAAATCTATGTTCACATATTCGGCAACATCGGTACTCTTGCTGCGAAAAACCTCAAGGATAACAAAAGTATTTTAAACAGCATTGCTCTCCTCACCATCGGGATTTCAGGTATATTCATGATAAATACGGTGAGCAGCAGCATTTCATCTGACCAGATCAAGTTCTTTAAAGCCACCGGCTTTGATATATGGATGTGGACGCCGGAGGCAGACCGTACCATAGAAAGCCGTATCAGTACAACAGAGGGGGTTCTGCATACATACGGGATATACGGAGCTTTTTCTGTGAAACTTCCCGACCTCGATGAGCAGATCGACCTCATTCACGGCATAAAGCCCTGTACCTTTTTCGACTACTGGGATATAGAGGTTTCCGATGACAGAAACATTTTGATGGGTGAAATCGATAAGGGAAGAAACATAATCATTACCTATATACTTAAAAACCGCTTAGAGATAGAAAAAGGCGATATTCTTTACCTGGATACGGAGAGGGGGAAAAGAGGATACAGGGTTATCGGCTTCATGCACTCAACAATGCGGGGAGGGAGCTATGCCCTTGTCTCTGAGCGGTATCTTAAACAGGACGCCATGCTACGTTATTATAATGACATTTATATAAAGACTTCAGCCGATCCGGAAATCGTTCTTAAAAAAATTCAGAAAAAGTTCAAGTACCAGCGTTTGTGGATCAAGACAATTGCCCGGATGGAAGCGGAGGAGCTCCGTGAAAACAAGCAGGAATTTTTGATATTGAAGGGCTTTACATTTATGTCTCTTATTATTGGGTTCATTGGGGTGGTAAACAACCTCATAATCAGCTTTATTGAGCGAAAGCGGTCGCTGGCACTGTTTCGGTCTTGCGGGATGAGTAAAAAACAGACGGTCACCATGATGCTGATCGAGTCCCTTTCCGGGGGATTTATAGGAAGCACAAACGGCATCATTACCGGCTTTCTTATTCTCAGCATCGTTCCCAGACTGCTTGACGCAATGGCTGTGCCTCCTATTACGATGTATTTCTCTGTAAAAACTATCCTTTCATTGATTGTTGTGGGAATTGCACTTACCCTTGCTGCGACAGTCGGACCGGCCCTTAAATCGTCAAAGCTAAATATAATCGCAGAAATAAAGTACGAATAGGAGAAGAAATTGGAAGCCATCATTCAAGCAAAAGACCTGTACAAAACTTACATGATGGGAAAGTTAACCATCGAAGTACTGAAAAATGTAAATCTTTTGGTACGCAGTGGTGAATTTATCTCGATAATGGGTCCCTCAGGGTCAGGGAAAAGCACCCTTCTCTATCTTATCGGCGGACTTGATAAGCCAACATCCGGAAAAATTGTCATTAAGGGCAGGGACCTCTCTACGATGAACGACAGGGACTCAAGCATCATGCGCAGGAGGGATGTAGGCTTTATCTTTCAGTTCTACAACCTCATTCCAAACCTGAACGTGGAGGAGAACATACTTCTGCCGGTTCTTCTGGATAACAAAAAACTAAAACCCTATATAAAAATAATGGAAAAGATTCTGAAAACTGTAGAGTTCGAGGGAAGAAGACTCCATACTCCGCGTGAGCTTTCAGCGGGTGAACAGCAGCGCGTAGCACTCGCAAGGGCTCTAATAAGCGACCCCGATATCATCCTTGCTGACGAACCGACCGGCAGCCTGGACACCCGTACAGGGACCGAAGTAATTACCCTCCTGCAAAAAATCAATAGAGAACAGGGCAAGACAATCATCATGGTTACCCACTCCAATGAAGCAGCGCGGTACGCAGGAAGAACAATTCACCTGAAAGATGGGATAATATTTGGATTATGAAACATTTCCTACTAATTGCTCTTGCATCTTTAACGCTTGTTTCAGGTTGTAATAAAAAACAGAACAAACAGGAAAGGTTGCAGGAGCAGAACGACGAAACTTATACAATAGAAATATTCGGCACCGTCAAAACGGATGCACAAAAGAACATAACAATTGACTTTCAGGCCTCTGTTGAATCCATTCATGTGATAGAGGGTCAGAGTATTGAAGCAGGGGACACATTAATCACCCTCAACCTTGAAAGCATCAATGCCCTTATACAGAAAATCGAACATGAATTGATCATTAACAGGCTGGAACTCGATCGTCTCGAACATGAACATGACCTGAGCGGCAAAGATATCAACAGAGAATACAGGACTCTCAAGAATTCCATTTCAGTTACTGAGGAAGAGCTTACCCAGCTTACCGATGATTACAATGAAAAAAACCAGATGCTTTTAAAACAGGACGACCCTGATATCAAAAAACTTTTTAACGATCTGGAAATGGCAAAGCAGGACCTGAAAAACTCTCAGGAAGAGCTTGAAAGAAAACGCTCCCTTTTTGACTCTGGAGCCATTCCAGAGCAGGAATTGATCGACCTTGAGTTTGCCATTGAGCAGAAAAAGATGGCAATAAACGGAATACTGCTTTCTATTGAAGGTATAATGCTTGCTAAGGAAAGAAGGGTGGATCAACTAAGGATTCAAATCAGCCAGAAAAAAGCACAGCTTGACCGACTCAAAAATGAACTTAGAGATTTGGCCACGCCCGAAATCACGGTAATTGAAATCCAGAGAGAAAGAGTCAAATCCCTTGAAGATGAACTTGAGAATTTAAAAGTAAAACTCGGACGTTCATATTTTAAAGACAACCGGATCACATCGGATGTAAATAGAGGAATAGTCACCGAGGTGAGCTGCTTTGAAGGAGACGTTGTCAACTCCGGACAGAAGCTTATCAGCATTATCGATCTTGACAGCCTCAAAGTTGAGGGTGACGTGCCAGAAGAGTTTATAAAAGACGTTGAACTTGATGAAGAAGTAACGATCATTCCTCTTGCATATCCTGACAGGAGGTACATAGGCAGGGTAGTTCATATTTCAAGTATGGCCATAGTCAAGAAAGGAGAAACGGTTGTCCCTATTCTCATCTCATTGAATAACAATGACGAATGGCTTCTCCCTAACTTTAATGTTGACATTGAAATTGAAAACTAGGGACATAACTGCAGTGGTTTCTGCCATTTCTATTTACATTTCAGGGCCTCGAAATTATCATATTTTCATGCCGTTATATGGTAAAAGCATTGTGGGTAGTCTTGAATTGTTATGGAGAGTAGAAGAGGAGAAAGAGAGGATAAAGCAGGAAATAATACTGGCTGGTGATCCATTGAAGGAAGCAGTAAAATTACTGATGACCATCAAAGGGGTAACACCACTGACAGCATTAGCATTTTTAGCTGATGTGGGGGATAAGGATTTGGTTGAAAGGCGATGAGCAGGGCGAGCTCGTATAGCTTTAATTAGAAAACTATATGGTGCAATGAGGAGTATGCTATTGACAGGTGAATGTTATCGATCGATGAATGATGTGCTTTTTGAAAGAAAGCTCAAAGCTTATGAAAAAGATTTAACAAATATCAAGATGGAGAGGAAGATCGCTTGATTTTAATCATAGTGAAAGTATTGTATAGGTAAATCGGGGGCCTTTCGAAGCTATTTTTGCGTATTTTGGCGAATCTCGAATTACAAAAACTCCTATCAATAATTATAGTTATATAGCAAAGGTAGGAAAAAGCACGAAGGACGGAAAAGAAGCTGTAGGGTGAGATTTTAGTTTTGCAGATTATTATGCAAAACGTGAATTGTAAAAAATCCTATCGTTTTAAGGAGGCATTTTATGGACATCTTTGCTTCCAACTTTAATCATCCGATTGGATCGTTCCTTCACGCAGGTTATATATCATCGGCTGAAAGACCTATTATGCGCATTTACGATTTTGATCGCGAATATTTTGATCCGGTAATGGCACCAAAGATAGAGCTTGAAGTCACCTCTGCGTTACGTCTGAAAGAAGCAAAAACCGGGGAGACCGCATCTATTACAGCTGGTGCAGGAAAGCCGTCGAGTTTTACGTCTAATACAGAGGTCACTACCTCGATGATCGCGGGAGTGAGCTTTTTTATCCTTATTGTCGGGGTCCTTTATGTTTTAAGAAAGCACCTGCAATCGATTCACAAGAAATTGATACCTGCCGTATCTGTAACCGCTCTGGCAATCATAGTGATCTTTGTGGGATGTATCTCTGCTCGCAATGCCCGCAGCTATGACCTGCCTCCCGAAGATGCAACTGCGTTCTGGGAAGGAGTTCCCATTCAGGAGTACGCAGATCCTGAACAAGCTACGCTCGCCATTGTGTACGTGCTGGTAGCTGAGGGGCTGAGGAGTATACCTGATTCGGTCTCAACTTTGGTTCAGATCAAATATGAGGTGGGGCTTCCGAAGAAGAACCTTACTCCAGGGGAGCGTTACGCAATTCAAACGTATGGCCTGGATGGATGGGGCACCCCTTTCGAATTGCATGGGAACAGCGAAGAGGGATATACGCTGATG
>JAUVYC010000038.1 GCA_030603285.1 Spirochaetota bacterium | reverse complement strand
AGCCCTTCCTCGGGTTGCTCAATTTCCCGAATTGATGATAGTCTTCTGTATGTATCTGATGGGACGGGCCCCTCAGGAAGTTTGTAATATTTATCCCGAGTAATAGTCCTTCCATATTCGAGAAGATGATAACAGTCAAGATAATATATTAATTTATTAGCTTTTGTAACTCCCAAGTTTTTTGTATTTTTAGCAAAATATATAAGAATATTACCTATTCTAGTTAGTTCAATCCGCTTCTTTAAATTCAATGAATGAGCCTCCTTTCATATAAAATAATATCTTCTTTAAACACAAATTTCCATATTTTTCTTTAAATTTCGGTATTTTTCTTTAAAATTCTCAATTTTTTAATATACGAGTTAAGTATTACTGAAATCATAGAAATAAACCTACCGGCTTACAGTTTTACTTTAAAAAATATCTGGGAAAGCGTTTAGTGTGGTATTCTCACAAATTAGATAACAAAGAAGTTAAATAGCAATATATTGTCATGTTACCCAATAAATGGAGTTTAAAGTGAGAAAAGCGCCAACTCCAGGAACTGGAGTCAACCCCCCATTCTATGTGTTTGAATAATTTGTGAGAAATGGGGGTTAGGAGAGCGAATAAGAGCATAAATCTGTATAAAAGAGTGTTAAAGGATTAGAGAATTATATTTGCGAGAGGTGGGACTCGAACCCACAAGCCTCAGGGCACTAGATCCTAAATCTCGAAATGCGCTTTTTCTGCTCTTTCCTTTATTTGTATATGTTAATATATTTTAATAATATATAAGGAATTAATCAAGTTTCTTTTGTATGTGTTTATATCTTTTTTGCTATGTTTTTAATGAAAACTGCTTACATTTTTGCTTACAATTTTTTATGAGGTTATAATGGCACATAAACCTTTCAATCTCTATAAAAGGCCAATTAAAAAGCCAGGAAAATATATTTATTACTGCATGTTTTACGATGAAGTCGGTAATCGAATGACTGCACAATCTACAGGGCAAATCTCTAAGGCTGCTGCGGAAACCTGGGCTCATGAACAGCTTAAGAAGGGTATAATAACCACAAATAAGAATATATCATTTGAACAATACGCTCAGGACTGGTGGCTCTGGGATAAATGCCAGTACGTAAAGGGACGGCTTGCCAGGGGAGCTAATATCTCAAGAGATTATGTCGATTCGATGAGGACATATTTAGAACGTCATATCCTTCCGTATTTCAAAAATAAAAAATTACAAAAGATTACCTCCCGAATGATTGAGAGCTGGGTTATGTCACTTAAGGAAAAAACAGGAAGGACCGGAAATCCTCTTTCTCATATTACTATAAATCACTGTTTAACCCCACTTTCCGCAGGTCTGCGTCTTGATTTCCGCCCCCAATTCCGTAGGTCTTTGAGCGCCAAGGGCAGGTCAGCCCGGCTTCTCTTGCTCTTGCAGCTTTAGGGCGACATTGGCAGCCTTCTGTGAGAGGCCCTTCATATGACGGACGACGGCCTCGAGTTTCCTTCTATTCTTGATCCACTCCTCCAGCAGATCGGCCTCCTCCGGACGTAACAGCCGGGAAACCGTCTTCTTGTTTTTCTTGCTTGTCCAATAGGCATACGGACCATGTCTGGCCTCGGGATCTGTGTGGCAGACGCAGTTGGGCTTCCCACAGGTGAGATACCTGCGCTGGATGTGTCCCGGCCAGATGAAGCCGGTTTCCGACAGCCTGGCTGTCAGTCTTCGATATTCTTCTATATACGTCTGCATGCGGTCATTCAAATTTCTTATAGAAGCCACTGAAACTCCTTGACAATCTCACAATCTTACAGTAATATACCATAGGAACTGGGAGGTGTCAAGACGTGGAACAAAAAAACTTCAATCTTGATTCGAAATACGTCGGAGTCTTGCCGATCGTGAATCATTTCCTCCAACGCTTGGGGTTCACCCGGTTGCTTGAGAAGTATCTGCCACATCCCGACAAACGAGCGAAGATGGATCCGGCGCAGACTCTGGAGGTACTGGTGCGGAACCTCATCATCTGCAGAACTCCGCTGTACTCAGTCGGGGAGTGGGCTCGGCAGATGGTACCCCCGTTACTTGGCCTGGGGCGCAACCAGATACACCTGATCAACGATGATCGGGTCGGACGAGCGTTGGACCGGCTCTTCGAAGCAGATCGCACCGTAATGTTGACTGACTTGGTTGTGCACATGGTTGAAGAGTTCGAGATCGATCTCGAGCAGTTTCACAACGATTCCACGACACTGACGCTCCATGGAGAGTATCTTGAGGCCGACGGTCACATCGAACGTGGTAAGCAGACATTGGTGGTCACCTTCGGGCACAACAAAGATCATCGACCTGATCTGAAGCAGCTTCTTTGGATTCTCACCGTGAGCGAGGATGGAGCGGTACCGGTACATTTCAAGGTAGCTGATGGAAACACTGAAGACAGCACGACCCACATCGAGACCTGGGAAGTCCTGCGCCGTCTTGTGGGCAGCGCGCAGTTTCTCTATGTCGCAGACTGCAAGCTGTGCACCAGGGAGAATCTTCATCACATTGACAAGGCCCATGGGCAGTTCATAACGGTGCTTCCACGCAGTCGCAAGGAAGATAGTCTGTTCAAGGAGTGGCTATTGAATCATACCCCGGACTGGGAGGAGATAGTACAGTACCCGCATCCAAGGCGCAAGGACGGTCCTCCCGACATCATCCGTGCGGTGGAATCCCCCATCCCAGATGTCGATGGCTATCGCTTGATCTGGTATCACAGCTCTCACAAGAGGGAAAGAGATGCTCAGAACCGTCAAGATCGAATAGTCCGAGCGCACAAAGAGCTGGATCGGCTGAAGGCGAAGTTGGATGGTCCCCGAAGCCGCTATACCACCCTTGAAGGTGTTGATCAGGCAGTGAAGACGATTCTCTCAGATACCGGAGCTCAAGCCTGGGTTAACTACGAAATCCAGGAGTGGCAGAAGAAGAGCTATCGCCAAGAGAAGAGAGGTCGTCCGGGAAAAGAAACGCGTTGGCGGCGTAAGGTCAAACAATGCTTCCATCTCAACTGGGAGCCGAACGAAGAGAACATTCAAGCCAGTTTAATCTCAGACGGTATCTTTCCCTTATTGACAAATCGCCGCGATCTATCGTTCCTGGATATTCTTGCTTGCTACAAATCAAAACAGCCTTTTGTGGAGAAGCGTCACGAGCTACTGAAGAACACCCTGGAAGTCGCACCGGCATTTCTGAAGAGTATCAGCCGACTGGAAGCATTCCTCTTCCTTGCCTATACTGGCGTTACCGTCCATGCGCTGATGGAGCGAGAGTTGCGAAAGGCGATGCAGGACAAGGAACTCAAAAGCCTGCGACTCTATCCCGAAGCCAGGGATTGCCCCGCGCCCACGATGGCTCGAATCATCGACATCTTCGGGAATCTCCAAAGACACATACTTTCAACGGAAGGTAAGATCGTCCAGCGATTTGACCCTGAGCTGACGGAGCTCCAAGAAGACGTCATCGAGCTTCTTGGTGTCTCACCTCGATCTTTTATAGTTGACATCTGATCGCCTGCTCGAGCATCACCGCAGAATGGGGGGAGAAATCGCCACCTTGACCTGCGGAAAGTGGGTTTAACCTGTCTTAAAATAATGTTAAAAGAAGCGGTGCGCTTAGAATATCTGAATAAAAGCCCTGCGGTCTCTATTGTGCAACTGCGGGAAAACCCAAAAGAAAAAGATATTCTCAGTATCAATGAGGTGAAAGCACTTTTCCGGAATGATAATATTATTCCTGTATGGGACAATAATATTTTACACTATACAATAAACCTTTTAGCAGCCTCAACCGGTATGCGAATGGGAGAAGTACAGGCCTTACAAATTCAATATGTACACAAAGAATATATTGGTGTGTTTCATAGTTGGAGTCGGAAATATGGTCTTAAAGGTGCAAAATGGGGCTCGGAAAGGGAAATTCCCATTCCCTCTAAAACTTCAACATATCTTTCAGAATTAATAACTTACTCACCTTTTAAAGAACCTGATGATCTTGTATTTTTTGGGGAAGACGGCAAGATACCAATTCATAACAAAATAATATCCGATAGATTATACAAAGCATTTGAAAATATTGGAATATCTGCGGAAGAACGTAAAGAAAGAAATGTTTCTTTTCAGAGTTGGAGACATTTTTATAACTCGCTCATGAGAGGTAAAATACACGATTATAAACTAAGGCAGCTTACAGGTCACAAAACATTAGAAATGACTGAACATTATACACATTTTAATATTGATGATTTTAAAGACGTTTTAATGATTCAGGAAAAATATTTTGTAGAAGGGTGATTCTACATACTAAACTAATCAAATTATTAGATAAATAGAAAATTGTAAAGGATAGGGACATATGCCCGACAAGGCGGACTCCTCGGCCGCTTTCCTTTACATTATTTTAACCGAGGGACCACTTACCGAGGGGGTGAAGTATGAAGAACATCAATGATGACGGAAAAAATGGAAAAACATTTTTAACAAAAGGAGGATTAGGAAAAAGTATTAAATCATATGCAAAATTTCCAAAATTCCACTCCAAACATAATCTGAAAGATAACGAATTTCTGGAAGAGATAAAACCTGCTGAAGAGGCAATAAAGAGATGTGAATCTTTTTCTTGTAATTTATATGACGAAATTAAATGCCTAAATGAAGCAAGTAAAAATTATAAAGAAATGAAATTTCATTTTCACTCTGAAATTATCAGGCTGGCTAAATTGACTGGTCATCCCTATGATCCTGGTGACCTTAGGGATTTAACAATTGAAAAACAAATTAGGAAATACAATGAAGTTATACTACTCATTAAAAGCGATATCGAGCTAATTGAGAAAGTATTGTTAGAGAAGGTTAAGCAATATAAAAATAAAGAGCAGAAGCCCCCAGAAGATAAACCATCAGAAATAAAGAAAAATATATTACAACCTCAATCACGTGAACGACACACATTTTTGGATAAATTCGATGTTTTTAAAACTATGGTGGATGACCTAGCGAGTATCGGAGCGATTGAACGACCTAACAATAAGGATATTGAGATTGTCTATAATGATAATTTTGAAAGGGACATAAATAAATGTGGAGAATCTAAATTAAATTGGATAAAACCATTGACATGGTTTAAATATTTTTACGATATTTTCTTTAATGAGTTTTTCATTGGTAAAAAAGGGATTGGAGACTTTTTCGTTAGTCATTTCCTTCATTACAGTGAAGAAGTTGATAAAGAAACAGTAGAGAAAGATTGCAAAGGAAAGAGAAGTTACCCGCCGAAAAAAGTACAGCTTCTATTTGATTGTTTATTCAAGAAATTAAAATCAATGCATGCATAATTGTCATACCTTACTTTCTTGTCAGGATTCCCTACCCTCGCCCTACCTTTACACCCCACCTTTTCTAATATAAATCCAAAAGAATATTATAATTTCCACAAGCATTTAATTGGAGGTAAACATGTCGAATCTACTCACTATTGATGAAGTCTCAGAAAAAATACGGTTAAAGAGAAGTACCATTTATAAACTTATTTGTATGAAAAAAATACCTTATCTCAAGCTAGGCAGTCGGGTCCTCTTTGACCCAGATAGATTAGATGAGTGGGTCCAGGAACATAATGTTGAACCAATCAACGAGAGGTAGCAAGCTAATTTATCGTTAGTTTAGCAAGGTGTTTACATGGGGAAATATGACAATTTACCAAATGGTGTTGAGCATATAAGCTCAATCGTTGAAAGAGTTATGGGGGAAATTGAAAATGTTTGTAAAAAAAATCCTGAAAACAGTAATAATTTGGTTTCACTGCCAGGGCACCTGTCAAAAAAAATGACAACTAAAATATACAATTATTTCAATCTTCGGAGTGAATGATGACAGTAGGAGAGATCGCAAAAGCGTTAGGTGGAAATAGTTCTGGAGACGGTTGGCAAGCGCATTGTCCTGCGCACGACGATGCTAAATCAAGTTTAACTATTACTGAGGATCAGGGTAAAATTCTTTTCCACCGTCATGCTGGATGTTCTCAAACAGATGTACTAAATGCACTTAAAATTCGTGGATTATGGCATAATAAAAATAGTAAATCAAAAATTATAAAAACATATGATTATACAGATATTGATGGAAAATTGCTTTTTCAAGTCGTTAGATACGATAATAAAGATTTCAAACAAAGAAGACCTGATAATAATGGTGGGTGGATTTGGAATTTGAAGGACACCCAAAGAGTATTATATCATTTGCCTGATGTTATTAAGGCTGCTGAGGCTGGGAGATATATTTTTATCGTTGAAGGTGAGAAGGATGCTGATAACCTTGGGCAGCATTTTAATGCAACCACCAATCCAGGAGGCGCAGGCAAATGGCGTAAAGAATACACCGAAATCTTGAAAAGCGCAAAGTGCGTGATCCTGCCGGATAACGACCCCCCGGGTCGGAAACATGCCCAAAATATTGCTCATGAATTATATAAAAATGGCTCTGTAGTAAAAATATTAGAATTGCCAAATCTCCCCAAAGGTGGAGATGTCTCAAATTGGTTTGAAGCCGGCGGTACATTAGAAGAACTCAAGAATCTTGTCAAAAATACAGTTGAATGGAAACCGGAAAATGAAGAAAACCAATCAGAAGATAAAAAAAAGATACAAACAAAAACCCTTATCCCTAACCTGATACATTTAGTGTGTGAAGAGGATCAGGTCAAATATTTAATAAAGAAAAATGATAATCTTTGTATAGAGGATTTTTATATAAATGATGGGCAGCTCTATCAACCTAAACAGGATATTCCTATAAATCTCATAAATCCTGATATTTTGAATGAATCACAAACAATCGAATATAAGCCAATATTAGATAAAGTCATTGCTTTCATTAGAAAATACTTAGAGCTGCCTCATGAGCAAGATTATTTAGTCCTTTCATTATGGGTATTACATACTTACCTGATCGAAAAGTTCAATGTTACGCCGATACTTTATTTTTTCGGGATAAAAGAAACAGGCAAGACCAGGGCCGGAGAAGTCATCTCAGAAATTGCCTATCGATGTGAACGATGCACCTCACCCACTGAAGCCACCCTATTCAGATCTGCTGATTATTTTAAAACTGTTTTGATAATTGATGAAATAAAATTGTGGGGCCCCGATGGGAATAAGGAGGTAGCCAATCTGATAAAATCAAGATACAAGCGGGGTTTAAAAGTTTCCAGGGTAAATATGAATAAAAGCGGTGAAGACCAAATCGAGTATCACGATGTATTTGCACCCTTGGTAATATGCAGCACTGAAACTATGCCCCCGATTATAGAAAGCCGTTGCTTTACATTTACTATGCGACAAAATGCAAGCTCAAAAGTTGAAGGCGAGATTGACGAAAAAGAATCTGCGAAGCTCAGGAATCTCCTTACAATATTTCGTTTCAAATATATTGACAAAGATTTGCCGGCAGTTGAAGCACTTACAAGACGGAGACTGAACGAGATTACAAAGCCTTTATTTCAAATTTGTATGCTTGTTGATCCTGATAGGAAAGATGAATTTACTGATTTTATTAAATATGAGAAAATGAAACGATCGGAGGAAGAAGGAGAAGTTGTCGAGGCTGATATTGTAAAGAGCTTAAAAGAAAGTGGTGATCTTGTCGAAAATAGGAAATTCTCAACAAAGGCAATCACTGATGAGTTAAACAAAAATTTATCTGAAAAAAATCAATATAGTTCCAGGTATATTTCAAGCTGCATAAAAAGACTGGGATTTGAGAAAACTCGGCTTACTGGTGGGAAAATGGGCTTCAGATATGATGAGTCTTTGCTTAGTAAGTTGATTATTAAGTACAAAATTAGTGAAGGATAGTGAAGGATAGAGAGAAAGCGCCTGTTAACAAAAAGTGAAGGTTTGAAGGATAATTTCACACAGGAAAAAAAACGAATTTATATATAAATATAAGTATGTCAAATATTTACACGTTTTTAAGGATTTTCTATGTTTTTTTCGAGGGGGGTCGCTTTCTTCTAAAGCTTCACTATCCTTCACTAATTTATGGATAAGATTTATGAAAGAATCGGAGATTATGCGACAGATACTTGAATATTTAAAACATATAAATGGTCGATATTTCCGTATAAACACCGAATTAACGCAGGTTGGTGGTAGATATTTCAAGTCTGCGCCTCGAGGCACACCGAATATTATTGGCTTTAACGGCAAGGGGTATTTTGTAAGTATCGAGGTTAAAGGGCCTGCAGGCAGAATGTCACCTGAGCAAGAGGATTTTCGGGAATCGGTAAATCTATCATCTAACGGAATTCATATAATTGCACGAAAAATCGAAGATGTTACAGATGTTTTGAGATAATAAACTAATACGGAATTATGTAAATGGGATGATATAATGAATGATTTGCAAACAGGTATAGTAAAAAAGATTAACATTTTGCACAATGAAATTAGGGGTGACTTAAAGAAAACTTTTGATAAGGCCATAAGAATAGGCGGACTATTGGCAGATCAAAAAGAAAGCTTAGAACACGGTCAATTTACAACATGGGTTGAAAGCAATCTTGATTTTGATATTCGAACAGCTCAACGATACATGAAAGTTCATAACAATAGGGAACAGCTGAAAAGCGACAGCGTGTCGTTTTTGACTGAAGGGTATAAACAGCTTGAAAAACCGACGGAAAAGAGCAAAGAAGAATTATTAAATGAAGCACAGGAGTTTGAAAAAAAACGTAAAGATTTAATGATAAAGTTTCAGACAATAGATTTTCCAACAAAAAAGTATGGTCTTATTTATATGAATCCACCCTGGGGAAAGATTGAAAGTGAAATTATACTTGATTTAGATATTAAGAAAATTAGTGATAAAAACTGCATATTGTATATTTGGTTTTTACCTGATGAAGATATTCTTCCAATTTTTATGAGAATAGACGAAGCTTGGGGGTTAAAATATAGAAGTAGTGCAGTCTGGGATTTGGTTAAACCTTATAAAGAAAATGCATGGTTAAAGATTCGTCACATGCTTTTGCTTATTTATAAAAAAGGCTCAGGCTGCCCATTAGACGCCAATAGAACTAAGAGCATTCAACATATAGAAAGTGATGATCCAAACAAAAAGCCTGAAAGGTTCAGGGAAATATTAGAGAAACAATTTCCGGAAAGAACAAAGCTAATGATATTTTCAGATAAAAAATATGTTGGCTGGGATGTTTGGAATCCATTTTAAATATACTAATCTAATGACTGGATTAGATAAATCAAGGTGAAAAAGTGCCAAGAAAATGCACCATTTGCATTCACAAAAAAAGGAATGAGATTGAAACTGATATTCTCAATAACGTGCCATACCGTGACATTTCGGCAAAGTATAAAGTTGGCAGAATGCCAGTCCAGCGTCATAAACAAAATGGCCATATTGCAGAAAGCCTAATAAAAGCGCATTAGATAAATCAGATTGTAAACGCTGATGATCTAGTGCTTAAGATTTTACATTTACAGAAAGAAACATTAATAGTTTTAAGTGAAGCGAAAGATAACAAGGATCATAATATTATTCTTGCAGCAGTGGGCAAAGCGGGGCAGTTGATTAAGATACAGGCTGAACTCACCGGGCAGCTGCAGGAGGCAAAAGTTATCAATATCTATATGCAGCCCAGTTTTATTAAGATGCAGAATATTATTTTATCAGAGCTGGACCAGTGTCCAGAGATTAAGTACCGAATAGCTGAAAGGTTAAATAAAGAGGGTGAGGATGTTTAACACAATAGCTAAGGCCCTAGATCCTGTTATATTTGCAAAGCCGATATTACCGTTTAATCTTGATGAAATGCAGGAAAAGGTATTAAGGAGCAGTGCCAAAAGACTGCTGTTGAATTGTCATAGGCAATGGGGCAAGTCTCTTATTAGTGCTATGAAAGGACTTCACAGAGCTATTTATTACCCTGGCTCTCTGATACTGCTGTTATCACCGAGTTTAAGGCAGTCATCGGAGCTTTTTAGAAAAGTATCAGAATGCTGTATGATGGTTAAGGAGCTGCCTGAGAAGGTTGAGGACAGTAAACTTTTCCTTAAATTTGCAAATGGCAGCAGGATAATATCTCTACCTGGCAGGGAGGGCACTGTTCGCGGCTACAGTGGAGCTTCATTGATCATTGTTGACGAAGCATCCAGGGTGGAGGACTCTCTATATCTGTCAATAAGGCCGATGTTGTCAGTTTCTTTGGGTGATCTTATGCTAATCAGCACTCCACAAGGTAAGCGGGGGTTCTTTTATGAAATCTGGAAAGATAATAACATATGGAAAAAATACAAAGTGACAGCAGACAAATGTCCGCATATCTCTAAAGAATTCTTGAAAGAGGAAAAAGAGTCGATGCCAGAGCGATGGTATCTGCAAGAATATTTCTGTAAGTTTCTGGACATCGAGGGAATGGCCTTTGATCCGGACCTTATCGATAAAATGTTTAGCGATAGTGTAAAGCCTATATTCGGAGAATCGTTACTTTCAGGAAATGTTAAACCATTAAAGGATTGATAAAATGTACGAATTTTACATAGGTGTTGACTTGGGCCAGGCTCAAGATTATACAGCGATTTCGATTTTGTACCAAAACATTATTTATAAAAGTTTAAAAACTAAAATACCGGTATATGAAGTTAAACATCTTGAGAGGATCGCATTAGGTACTACATATCCGAGAATTATAAATCGTCTGGAAGCACTATTACAGAAACCGGAAATCTATAGTGCTCAGAAAGTTATGGTAATAGACCAAACCGGTGTAGGAAAACCTGTTGTAGATATGCTGAGACAGGCCGATCTCTGCAAAATCATCGGAATAACCATAACCGGAGGGAACGAAGTTAATGAGGTGGAGGGTGGTTTTCATGTACCCAAAAAAGAGTTGGTTGCGAGCCTGCAGGTACTAATTCAATCGGAACGAATTAAGATCTCTTCGGGATTGGAATTTGCAGACATCCTTAAAAAGGAGATATTAAACTTCCGTGTAAAGCTAGATGAGCGTACAGGACATGAGAGCTTTGAAGCATGGAGAGAATATGAACATGATGATCTTGTCTTGAGCACTGCGATAGCTGCTTGGTACGCATTCCATGTTGAACCAAAAAGTAAGGCTTTCTTGAAAGATGCTGGAGGCTATGAGATATTGCCCGATTGGGATATTTTCACCAATCCCTAGAAAAATAGATGCTAAACTAATGTATTCTTAGATAAATAGCCAGGTGATATTTTTAAATGACCTGAAAGTTGAGGAAAGAAAACCTGAATCATGGTCTACAATAACCTGCATTGGAAGCTGTAAACTATGTGATGGAGATTAATCCAAGATTTATGGAATTGAAAAAATGCACAAATCGACCTGTATTGGAAGATGACTGGCGGAAAGCAAGGTGATGCCAAAACTCTAATTAGTATCAAGAAATTTAATTTAAGGAGATAAAAAACTATGAGTGACGAAACAAAAAGCGACCAGTTAATAGACCCTGCTACAGGTGAACCTGAGGATGTGGAAGTATTGGAAAAACGATATTCACCAATAATGGGTAGTCTTGGAGTCCCCGACGAGTTGATGGAAACAGAACCGACAGCCCGGGAATTGTACAAAAGAAAGATTTTAAGAGAGTTTGATTCTGATGCTGAAAAGGACACAGTGATCCCGGCTCAGATCAAGAAAATATTAAGACGGGCATGCGAAAAAGAGGCAGACGGTGCTTTGACAACTGATCTACCAGGTTTCAAAGAAAAATATTTATTGATTCGTTCTTTCTATAAAAATCATCTAACTCCAATGGATCTGAAAAAGAGTTATTCTGATATGCCCGAAAGCAACGAAGCCGAAGCGATGAGAATCATGAAATTATATGGTGGTGTACCAAAGTAGAATATGTACTTCTTATGTCTTTCCAAATGTTTCAGAAAATATCTTTTAAAGAGGGGATTTATCGTTTCATTCCCAAATGATGTATCGGGCAAATATCTCATTCCTGTAGAAATTCAAGGGAAACCAGAGGGGGAGCTCCAGAACTGTGTAAATGGTTCTATTATCCTGGCAAATAACGATCAATATAATTTCAAGGGGCAGCTGATTGAGCCAAATTATATAGGATTGTATAAAAATGGTGTTGAATTCTTTACCGTCCAACAGTCTAAAAACAAAGCTTCTTTAAAATTGGTGAGCAAAGATGAGGCGGAAAAATTACATAGTCAACTGCCTAATAAAATGGTGGGTGGGGATGTTTTCACTGATCCCGTGGTTCTCAAGGAAAGAAGAACCGCTGCTATGGTTGAAGAATTTGAGAGAACGAGACCAGAAAGAGAGTACCAGGAGCGTATTGCAGAAATAAAATCTCATTTCGGCTGGTGGATCGAGCATCCGGAGCTGGATAATAGTTACGATGATTTTTATTAGGAAATAAGGTCACGTTAGGCGTGATCTTGCCATTCGACAACAGCCCTGTCATTACTCATGATGGGGCTGGATATTAAGAAATCTTTAGGAGGGTAAAATGTCTGATTTAGAAAATCTTGATGATACTGAGAACTATAATAAGGATATCGATGAAATCATAAAGGAAGAATCAGAAGAACTCGAAGAAGATAATTTAGAATATGATGAAAATGGTATTCCTTACGGTCCGGATAATCCGAAGGAAGATGAACTTACCGAAACCGAGGATGATGCCATTGAATATGGTGATTATGATAGTGATTATGGCTGGGATGGGCTTGATTGGGATGAAATTGATAAGGCTCTTGATGGAGGTAGAATTTCTCAGGCGGAATACAACAGGCAGGCGCAAAAAAGAAGATTGGAAATGAAAAAGGATAATGAAGAAGAAGTGCCTGCAGATTGGAGAGAATCTTTTGAGCATGAGAAAACAGAGCCCGAAGAAACAGGAGAAATTCAATATGATACACTTACTCCCAAGGAAGAAATAATGACTCAGCAGGCACTTGAGGATGAGGAAAAATCGGCGCTAGAAGAGAGGTACCCGGAAATGGTTAAAGACGATATACCGTACCGTCAAGATTTCACATCCAAAGAAGAGCCTGACGAGGAGCTCAGAAAACGATATTCAGACATGGACCCAGACAATATATAATTTTGGTTTATGTAATCGGGGATTAGTTTCGTATGTAATAAGATAAAAAAAGGGAGGGGAGTGATTAAAATAGGGGAATTTAGGGGGTAGATTTTTATGGGGGTTTTTAAATATTCCCATTAGATTCTAAATATTCACCAAATATTCTCTTAAGTTCTCTTTTACTTAAATCACTTTTTGCACCTTTTGCAATTTTACTTTT
>JAUVYC010000230.1 GCA_030603285.1 Spirochaetota bacterium | reverse complement strand
AAATCGTTATAATCTTGAATGTGGCTTGTCCACACCGGGTTACATTATAGAGTATACTTATTTTATTTTAAAACAATTCTGTATAAATACAATAAAATTCTGCATTAGAAAAGAAAAAGGTTTTACTTTTTAAATAGAAGGTATTAATTAGTTGCCCAAAGTTGTACTACTTTTAGATAAATAAAAAGGAGTTGATTTTGAACGATCTATACAGGCTCGTAGATGTTATGAAGAGATTGAGAGGGAAAAATGGCTGTCCCTGGGATATAGAACAGACACACGAAACGCTCAAACCTTATCTGCTCGAGGAAGCTTACGAAGTCCTGAATGCAATTGATATGAAAGATGATAAAGAATTGATGGAGGAACTTGGTGATTTGCTTTTGCAGATTGTTTTTCATGCTCAACTTGCTGCAGAGGTGGGCAGGTTTACTATTGATGATGTAGCCCGGACAATTGTAAAAAAGCTGGAACGAAGGCATCCTCATGTTTTCGGTGAGGTGAAAGTGGAGGGTCCAGAGGAGGTACTAAAAAACTGGGAAAAGATTAAAAGGGATGAAGGCAAAAGATCTACTCTGGATGGAATTCCGAAGGATCTACCGGCGCTGCTTAAGGCAAGGAGAGTCCAGGAAAAAGTAAAAAGAGTGGGATTTGACTGGGATACTATTGATGGAGCTTTTGAAAAGCTCGTTGAAGAGATAAATGAGCTTAAGGATGCAGTAGAAAAAAGGAAAATGAATGATGTGGAAGAAGAGTTTGGAGACATGCTATTTTCAATTGTGAATGTATCGCGATTTCTTGCAATCGATGCTGAAGATTCATTAAGGAAAACAATACATAAGTTTATAAAGAGATTTCAATACATTGAGGAAAAAATAAAAAGAAGCGGTAAAAAATCATTAGAGCACCATACACTGGAGGAGCTTGATATTCTCTGGGAAAAGGTAAAAGATGAACGGAAAGAAATGTGATAAACCCATTGTCAATAAAAAGATGAAATTGAATGAGTCTTTTGAATACTACCTTCTTAAAAAAGTAGGAAAAACAATAAAAAAGTATGGAATGATTGAAGGAGGGGACAGAATTCTTGTAGGGGTTTCCGGCGGGAAGGACAGCCTTTCCCTTCTCAAAATCTTGAATGACAGGAGAGGATTTTATCCCAACAGTTATGAGCTTCTTGCCCTCCATATTGTTTCAAACCTGTCCTGTGAAGGATTGGGGGATCCGGCTGTTCTTGAAAAATATTTTATTGAGAATGGTTACCCGCATAAAATTGTTGAAATGAATGTAAAAATGAATGAAAAAGGGATAAATCCTTACTGGTGTTCCAGAAACAGGAGGAGAGTGCTCTTTGAAATGGCAAATCGATTGGGTTATAATAAAATTGCACTCGGACACCATCGAAATGATGTTATTGAAACGCTTCTATTAAATATGTTTTATCATGCTGAGCTGTCAACAATGCTACCGGTACTGAGACTTTTTGAGGGAAAGGCCACCATTATAAGGCCTTTATATAATATCCCTGAGTCGGACACGAAAAAGCTTGCCTTGATTTACAAGCTGCCTGTGACGCACTGCAGGTGCCCGCTTGAAATTAAAAAAGAGACAAAAAGGGAGATGTTTAAAAGAATGATAAAAGAAATAGAGAAAATTCATCCAAAAGCAGGTGTGAATGCTTTGAGATCATTTGAAAATGTTAAAGAAGAGTATCTCCCATCCAGTGTAATACAGAAAGAAATGGTTATATAGTAGGGGCAATTCACGAATTGTCCCTACATCAATTTATTAAATTGTGCTGGGTTAGTAACATAGCGAAAAATGAAGATGTCAATTTTAAACACAAAATGATTCATCATATTGTAGGGGCAGCCCCATGTGGCTGCCCTATGTCTGGAGATATCTTTTATTTTGTAGCCAAAAATATCACGCTATCTCTTCGAGAGCTTTTGCGTACTCTTCTTCAGCAGAGGAATCAAATCCACAGAAAATAATTTCATCAAATAACCCCGGACTCTGTTTTATAAAATCTGCGACTGAACTGACTGCTTCCCTTGAAGCATATTTTACAGGGTATCCATACACACCTGTACTAATTGATGGAAAGGCAATTGTCTTTATACTGTGATCTCGTGCAACTTTCAGGCTGTTTATGTAAGCGTTTTTAAGGAGTTCACTTTCATTTCTTTGCCCGCCATGCCATACGGGACCTACAGTGTGAATTACATATTTTGAAGGCATTTTTCCTCCAGTTGTAATTACCGCTTCACCTGTAGGGAGCCTGCCAATTTTTGCGATGATTTTTTTACATTCTTGAAGAATCTCACCTCCTCCGGCCCTGTGTATCGCACCATCAACTCCACCGCCTCCCATAAGACTTGAATTCGCAGCATTGACAACTGCATCGACAGTCAGGGTGGTAATATCAGCGGCAATGCTTTTTATTTTAGTGTTTTCGATGATGATTTCCATTATTTTTACCTCCGAACGTTCCGGAATCGCCTGTTTTTTTATTCATCTGTTGTTATTGCTTCGATGATCCTCACATTATAATTAAGGAACTCAAGCCATCCGTATTTATCTGCCTTATCACGTGTTATTATTAGATAAGGCATATATTTTGGTTCGACAGGTTTTTTTACAAGTGTGAAGCCGCATTCTGAAAGGAGTTTATTCCCCTTGCGGGCATTACATGTTTTGCATGCACAGACCTGATTTCCCCATGAATTTGGATTTTCCGGCCTTTTCTCAGGAGGGACCATAACCCATTTACTTAAAGGAATAACATGATCAACAGTGAGCTTATCCATTCCGAAACGATTCCCACAATATTGACACCTCATATCATCCCTGTAAATAATGTTAAGGCGTGAGTAGACTACCCGTTTTTTCGGAATCTTATGGAAATTAAAGAGCATGATCACACGGGGAAGAGGGATTGAGAGAAATTGTGACCGGATGGTATATTTTTCATCGACTTTTATGGCTTCAGCCTTATTGAGAACCTGAAGTATCACTGCTTCTTTTACGTTACATATGTGTATCGGTACCATTCCTGAATTGAGTGTGAGAACGGGTGCGTTTAACATAGATCAATAATAACATATTATTTTTTATTATTAAAGTATTTTATGCTATTCCTTATTCTATAGATAAACCCTTTTATTATTATATTATATTAATATTGATGATTTTTCCGTTAAAACTAATTATTTTAAGTTAATGAATAGAAACAGCCATACTTCTCATTGTAAAACCGAACTTTTCACAACGGAGTAAACATTATGAAAAAAATTACAAAAATAATCTTTTGCCTTGAAACCCTTTTTATCATTCTTATTTGCCCGGGGTCTATTTTTGCAGATGATGTCACAGAGGCCAGTTCAAGGATGTATAAACAGGCAAAAACTCTTAAACAAAAATATGAAATAATGCTTGATATTGTTGAGCTGGATAACAGGGATATGATCCCTGTCTTGATTGATGCGCTTGATGAGCTTATTCAGCAGAGCTTGTATATAAACATAAAAGAAAAAGTAATTCTGAACGATCTGAAAATTCTTGTGGTAAAGGAACTTGGGGATTTAAGAGCAAGCAAAGCTGCAGAATATGTATTTACAGTGGTAATAGAGGCAGATGATCCTCATTTGAAAGGGGAGGCATTAATTGCTCTTGGAAAAATAGGGGCAACTGGATATGCACGGGATATTGCCTTGATATTAAAGAAATTGACCCTTTATCGGGGGGAGGATTTGAAAGCAGATGAAACTATAGCCCATGCATGTATCTATGCATTGGAAAGAATAGCGGATCCGGTGGGGTATCTGCCTATATTTTTTGCTACAACGGCAGGTTTCTCATGGAAAATAAAAGAAACAGCTGAAAAGGCACTCGTGGTTATAGCAGACGATCCATCGGATATTCTGACAGGGCTGATTCTAAATGAAACTTCTTTTCAATTGAAACTCAAGGGATTAAGAGCTGAAAACCAGTCAAATGCTCCAGATAGTAAAAAGATCGAAGTTGCTGCGAAGGCTTTAAATGAAGGATTAATCAATAAGCCTGCGGATGTTGATGAAGAAACCTGCCTCAGGGAAATTCGAAGATTAGCATTAGAGATGATTATTGAGCTTAAATCAAAAAATAAAGAGCCTATCCCCTTAATTGAGCAGGTGCTTTACATACATACAGATGACACTGAAAAGATTCATGCAATTGAGGCACTAAGGTCTATTTCGGGTGACAGGGCTGCCGGAGCATTAACTCGATTTCTTGCATATCAAAATGACAGACAGGGGTCAGGTGTTACAGCCAGGGATAATAGGATTGTAATTGCAACAATACGGGCATTAGGAAATGTTGCCAGTAAAGCAGGATACCAGGAGCTGTTAAATGTGAAGTACATGGGATATCCTGCTGTTGTTGGCAGGGAAGCAGAAAAAGCATTAAAATCTTTAGAATAATGTGCTGTCCCGGTTTGTGAAAACAGAATATAAATAAGCCTCAATCCGCATACTTACCTCTTTTTCTTTTAGTTTATATTGAAATAAATAGAAAGAACCTGATTGTTACACAGCCAGCCGGTCAGAAAGGGTGGAAGACTCTGAAGAGGAATATCCGCTTCTCTATTTAGCAGGAGTTTGTTATTTTTTAATGTATAGCTATTCATTTTGAAGCAGGGAGCGGGTGATGATCCTTCTTAAAACTTTATCTACGGTTTTTG
>JAUVYC010000171.1 GCA_030603285.1 Spirochaetota bacterium | reverse complement strand
AATATCAACATTAAATACTTTTCTTGTTTTCGATTCCCACTCGACCACAATTTTCCTTTTACTGTAATCCTTTATAGACTTCAGGTTTTTACAGTTAATTCTATGTACAGTTATCCCTTTTCCTCTCGTTATATACCCAATAATTTCATCACCTAATGATATTCCTGTATCCTCAACAGTATCGTGAAGAAGAGCAGCGGCGATAATCCTTGCATCAAAACCTATCTCAAACAACATCTTTGATACATTTAGAGGATTTTGCCCCTGCATACGATATTATTATTGGACATAAATTTTTATTTTAACAGCGACAAAATAATCATGCGCTCTGCACCCGTGTGATCCTTTGCAATCTTTTCAATCCTATACCTTCTGTCCTGTAGAATAGTACGAATACCATCCAGTATTTCCGGATCAATCTCGAGTATAAGTAGGGGCAACTCATGAATTGCCTCTACACCGCCGGATCTAAGGTATTTCCATCCTTCATTGATTATCACTTTGTATGCATCAAGCCCATCAGCACCGCCATCGAGTGCTTGCCCTGGCTCGTAATCGCGTATTTCAGGCTGTAATTTTTTTATGCTTTTACTCATTATATAAGGGGGGTTGCTTATAATTATATCAAACTTTTCCTTTGACAGGTTATTGAAAAAATCACTCTGTATAAACCGTATATCATGCTTTCCCAGAATTCTTTCTGCATTCTCCCATGCGACCTTAAGGGCCCCTTCGTTAATATCAATTGCTACTATGGAACAGTTTGCCAAATGATATTTCACTGATACAGCAATATTACCTGCCCCTGTTCCAATATCAAGAAGACTTTCCGGCTCCCTTTTTATTATTTCGTCAACGAGAAGCTCTGTTTCCGGCCTTGGTATCAGCGTTTCATAGTTTACTTTAAATAACAAAGAGTAAAACTCTTTTTCCCCGGTAATATATGAAACTGGCTCACCTTGCATCCTTCTCTTTTTATTATCTTCCCATTTCGCCAGTTCATGTGCAGAGAGCACATTATGAGGATAGGTAAAAAGGAACTCTTTCGTTTTTCTCAGGGCGTGAATTAAAAGAAGGTATATGTCTGACAATGGCAGGTCATTTTCTGCTTCCCTTATGATTTCTATAACAGTTTTTTTCACTTACTTGCAGAGTTTATTTCCTGGGTTAATAACCTCTTTCAAACCAACTTTATTCAGATTATTTTTTACCTCAAATTCAATTAATGCATCTATGAGCTCATCCATTTCCCCATCAATGATTAAATCAAGTTTGTACAGGGTTAACCCGATCCTATGATCAGTAACCCTGTTCTGGGGATAATTATAGGTTCGTATTCTCTCTGAACGGTCCCCGCTTCCGATCTGGCTTTTTCGTTCCTTTGCTTCAGCCTCTTTTTTTTCTCTTTCTGCGATCTCAAATAAACGGGCACGTAATACCTTTAATGCCTTATCCTTATTCTTGTGCTGGGATTTTTCATCCTGGCAGGTAACAACAACTCCTGTCGGCAAATGAGTTATTCTCACCGCAGAGTCTGTAGTATTGACACTCTGTCCTCCATGACCGGTTGATCGATAAACATCAATTCTCAAGTCATCCGTTGATATCTTTATATCGGTTTCTTCTGCCTCAGGGAGCACAGCCACAGTCACAGCAGATGTATGAATTCTTCCACTCGACTCAGTGACAGGAATCCTCTGTACCCTGTGTGCACCCATCTCAAACTTTAAGCGCTGGTAGACTTCCTTTCCTGAAACACTGAAAATGATCTCTTTGAATCCACCGACCCCTATTTCATGGCTGTTTAAGTGCTCGATTTTCCAGTTTTTCCGTTCACAAAACCTGCTGTACATCCTGAAAAGATCTGCAGCAAAGAGAGCAGCTTCATCACCCCCAGTACCAGCCCTTATCTCCATAATGATGTTTTTCCCATCCAATGGGTCTTCCGGCATCAGAGAAATGAGAATTTTCCTTTCAGAATCTTCCATTTCTTTCTGCAGCCGTTCGATCTCACCGTTAATTTCCTCCATAAGCGCTTCATCATCTGCCTTATCAAGCATTTCTCTATATTCTTTCAGGTCTTTTTTAATATGCTGGAGCTTTTTCTCTTCATTCATTAATTTTGAAATATTATTAAACTCTTTCGTTACTTCTGCATAACGATCTTTGTCTCCTACTATATCCTGATTTAAAAGCTCTCTTTCAATTGCCTTGTATCTAACCTCAAGCTCTTTTAATGTGTACACAAAATTACCTCCAATTCTAACCGATTGTTGTCTTGTAGGGGCAATTCATGAATTGCCCCTACTATCATTTGATTCACCTTATAAGCATCATTACATATCCAAGCAGCTTTGGCAAAATAAAAAACCGCAGTAGAATTAACAGCGCAAGGGAAATCAAAACATGAAAATCGAACCCGGAAATGCTGCCCAATCTCAATAAACTCCTCAATGGTCTAACCGCTGGTTCGGAAAGAGAGTATACAATTGAAATAAAGACGTTATCCATTCTTAATCCTATAATATCCAATATAAATCTTAATCCAACCGCAACAATAAATATAAAGAGTATAAAATATACAAACCTGAAGAGAAGAACAATTATGAGGGATACCAGCAGCTCAAGGCTGAAATGTCCTGTTAAAATTACTTTATAACATAATTCCTGAAGGAGGTATAATAGATAAAATGCAAGGATTGGAGAAAAATCCATAGAGCCAATTCGTAAAAATTTAATCCCTGCAAACAGCTTGAGGTACGGGTCAGTTAAAGCATATACAAAACGGACAATCGGGTTAAACATGTTTGGCCTCAACCAGGCAAGAATAATTCTTACGAAGATTAATATTATATAGATTGAGAAAAGAAGCCGGACTATATTAGCAAGATAAACCATAATTATTCCTCCATGATAAAAACAGCAACATGAGTCTGCCCATAGTGCAACCACGTGGGGTTGAGGGCAGGCACATGGGCCTGCCCCTACGTCAAATATATTAATAAAAAATGAATGCTCCAAATGTTTTCATGTATGGGCAATTCATGAATTGCCTCTACAACAGGAGTCGTGCAAACTTTATGGAATTGAGTTTTGTTTTAAAATCATCAGACCGTGAAGTGAGAACAATTGGACATGTGCCTCCAAGAACGACACCTGCTGCATCCTGTCTCTGAATACAGGTAATCGATTTATATAATACATTTCCTGTCTCTATATTAGGCACAATAATAATATTGGCATTTCCGGCAACATCCCCCCCTATGCCCTTTGTTCTTGCTTTTTCAGGATCAAGTGCATTATCAAAAGCAAATGGACCATCTATTTCACATCTCTCAAAATATCCTGTCTCAGCAAATTTTTTCATTAAAAAGGCATCAAGTGTTGCAGGCATTGCAGGGAGCTTAACCCTTTCTAGCGCAGCCAGCATTGCAACTTTAACATGCCCTATTCCCAATTTGTGAGCAGCATCTACCGCATTTGCAACAATATGTATCTTCCTCGTAAAATTTGGAAGTATATTGATTGCCGCATCAGACATAAGAAAAATTCGTTTTTTTTCCGTTATTTCAAACATGCCAACATGGCTCAATATTCGCTCCGTGCGAATTTTGAATCTCGGATCAAGAAGAACGTGAAAAAAATATCCGGTTCTGACCATACCTTTCATAACAAAATGTGCTTTTCCCTCCAGTAGCAATGAAGAGGCTCTTTCAATAATATTCTCTTCATCCGAACAAATAATTTCCATATTATTTACCGGTATATTATACTGTTCAGCACTCCTCCTTATGCGTTTTTCTTCTCCGATAAGAATTGGCATTATAATGTCTTCATTATGGGCTGCAGAAATAGACTCAAGAGTTGCTCTATCATAGGGTGAGACTACCACCATCTTACGTGCCGGAAGCCCTTTTACAGTATTTAGAAGTGTTTGCATATTATAGAGATCGTCATCTTTCTGATTCATAGCGCATTCATCTCCTGATTAACCTGATGCGGACAAGCCACATTCAAGATTATAAGGTACTAATCAAATTAATCCAGGCCGCTTACTGCCAGCTTTCCTGAACGGGACATCTCAATGATCCCAAGATGTTTAAACATTTTTATCAGCCCATTCACCTTATTTTCTTCTGAAGCAAGAGAAAGGACCATTGATACATCAGATACTGCAATAACATGGGCATTAAAAAGCTCTGCTGTCTGCAGGATTTGAGGAATATTCTCCGGTTTAACACGTATTTTGATCAACAGGAGCTCCATGGCAATGAGCTCTTCTTCTTTAAGATCATAAAGTTTTATCACCTCTTCTATTTTTTTCAAATGCATCTCAGCTCTTCTCACCATCTCCGAGCCTGTATCAACCACAATAGTCATTCTGGATTTATCCTCCTCCTCAACCTCACCAACAGCGAGTGAATAAATATTAATGAACTCGTCCGCAAAAGAGCGTGCAACTTTTGCAAGCACACCCGGTTTATTATATACAAGACAGGATATTGTATGTTTCATATCGCCTCCTGTGACAATACCTATTGACAATTACTATACTCTATTATACTCTTGATTTAACACTTTGCCAATATTTTCATTGTATTTCCCTGCGGGCAAGGTTATACACAATACATTTTGAATGTAAAAGACCACCTCCAAAGCAGGTGGCTTCCTTTTGTCAGTGGAACGAGAAACCGGAGGATTTGATGAAAAATACCGAGGAAGACTCAAAAAAATTCTGGGAAGAAGTAGGAAATAAAAAGGGCGGTAAAGTGGGATTTTACACATTCGCGAACTTTCTGGGAGAATCAGGAGGAAAGCCAGTCTCCCTTGGAGGCCTTATATATACAGTAGATGGTATAATATACTTCGAAGATTTTGAAAAAGATAATTGGTTTGCAAAAATAATTTCCAGAAGGCAGAAGTATGAAAAAACTGAATTCAGCTTACGAAAAGAAGATATTGAAGAGGTAAAAATAATATCAAAAAGCAGTGCTTTGAACTGTATATCGGGATTAATTGAGGACACTGAGACAAAACCTTATGCAAAAATATTGGCTATACTTTATCAATCGGTCATTCAGATACGGCTTAAATCAACGGGATCATTTTTTTTTGATATAATGAGGGACAAAGATTTTATAAAAGCATTAAAATAGACAGGAATTAAGAAATTCGTTTACTTCAGGTGGAATGTTTACTTTTTTAATATATTTTGGAACAACCCGCATCGCTTTACTATATCCAATTATAAACTGGGAATTTATTCAGTTTCTTAAATCCATTCAACGGGACTCAGTTTTTCAGTTTTCTTAAACTCATGGTCTCCTGTCAGGATATGTGCATTAAACCTCATCGCAGTCGCAACGGCAAAACAATCTGCATAAGAGATGGCGTACTCTGCCTTTATTTCGGAAGCTTTCCAGATCAAATCGCTGTCAGGTAAGATGATATCTATAGGAATTCGAAGGAAATTTTCTAAAAAATCCCTCGCCCTATCAATTCCTCTTTTCTCTCTTTCAATAGTTCATCAGCCATAGATGTTGGATGGTCACTAAATAAACCTGTAAGATAGTTAACAGGATCATCAGGGAGTAGTCTAATTTCTATATAGGCATCGACAACTTTTATAGAAAGCATTTTTCCAGGTTTGATTCCTAAGCGATCTCTGATATTTTTAGGGAGTATAATTTGACCCTTAGCGTGCATTTTAACAATAGACATATTGTTATTCCTTTTTTTTATTGCCTAACTTATTTGATATAGTATGACTAATTGTTTTAAGTCAATTAAAAATATTTTTAGCATCTGTATAAATAGAATGGCACCATGAGAACTGATTTTCCCACCTCACAGGCTCTCGCCTATCCTGTATACATCTTATCATATTTCAAAAATCGGTTCATCCCCCCGTGTGTGAGGAACACAAAATAGTTATTGCAATAATCTACTATGAAATCGGGTCATCCCCACGTGTGTGGGGAACACTGTATACTTGTCCCCCTTGTTTTTCAAAATATCGGTTCATCCCCACGTGTGTGGGGAAC
>JAUVYC010000167.1 GCA_030603285.1 Spirochaetota bacterium | reverse complement strand
AATTTCAATACTTTTATCTAATAAGTCTACCTGTACTATATTTCCACCGGCAAAATCAATACCCATTTTCAACCCCTTGTGGATGGCAATATTAATAATCCCTGAAAATATTATGACCGCAGACAGAATATAGGTAAATTTGCGATACTGAATTATTTTAAGATTAAGAGAGCTGAGCATCTTTTCCTCTTCTGCACATATAATTTAGATAGAACAATTCATTGATCATACGAATCATTTCTCAGATTGACAATTTTTTTACTCTGAAAATATCCACCCCCATACTAAAAAGAAGTTTTGTAACAAAAATCGAGGCAAACATATTTACTACAATTCCAATACTCAAGGTAATGGCAAATCCCTTTATTGGACCTGAACCAAACTGAGACAGTACAAAAGTAGCGATTAATGTAGTTATATTGGCATCAAGTACTGTACGTAAGGCTTTTTCATATCCCGATTGAATAGAAGCTGTTACTGTCTTCCCGCTCCTTATCTCTTCCTTTATCCTCTCAAAAATAATTACATTTGCATCAACAGCCATACCTACTGTCAGAATCATACCTGCAATACCAGGCAGAGTGAGGGTAAAGTTGAGCCATGCAAGGGCTCCAAGGAGAAGAAATATATTCAATGCAAGTGAAATATCCGCAATAAACCCCGAAAGCTTATAGTAAATCAGCATGAACAAAACAACACCGATGGCTCCAATAATTGCTGCCTTGATTCCTGCCTCTATCGAATCCTCCCCAAGTGAAGGGCCGATTGTCCTCTGCTCTGCAATCTGGAGTGGAACCGGAAATGCCCCTGCCCTCAACACCAGGGCCTGATCCTGGGCTTCTTTCATTGTGAAATCTCCAGTTATTCTAACCTGGCCGCCGGGAATCCTTTCACGTATTAATGGCATGGATAGTATTTTCCCATCAAGGACTATTGCCAAACTCTTTCCAACATTTTCCTCAGTGAGCCTCAGAAACTTCTTCGCACCTTCAGTATTCAATGAGAACACAACCTCAGGTTTACCGAATTGGTCAGTTTGAACCTGTGCTCTCTTTATGCTGCTTCCGTCAAGAAGAACCTCTTTTATAAGAACAACAGCCCTCTGCCGTTCACGAACATCAAACTCATTTTTGACCCATAGATATAAAAGCATGGAAGTCTCAGGAATAATAGAGCTGTCTATGAGATTCCCGTTGTCATCGAACATATCCCTCCTCATATTCGACGATGTATCTTCATCAACAATTAAAAACTCAAGAAGCCCTCTCCCCATTACAACATTTTTGGCCCTGTCAGGGTCTTTTGATCCCGGTAGCTCTACAACAATTCTATCCTCACCCTGAGTAGTTATTGTAGGCTCAGAAACTCCAAACTTATCAACCCTGTTCCTGAGAATCTCGATGACCCGTCTCATCGCATCCTTTATCTCATCCTGCGTTAATTCTATTCCGCCGCTCCTCTTCTTCATCTCTTCATAATCCGGCTCAAGAACCATATATATTCCACCCTGGAGATCCAATCCAAGATTAATTATTCTTGTCCTCAGCTTTTTCATTTCTTTTATCTTGAGTCTCTTTTCTTCCGGATAATCAACAAGTTTTTCAGAAGTGAGATTTGCAAGCTCCCTGTCCTTTTTCGTATAACGGAAATACCATATGTAGGTGGAAGAAAAACCCCATACTGCTATTCCAATAACAATGAGAACTATTACTATCCTGAAGGTTTTATTCATGGCTTTCCCTATTTTCAAATAAGTTTTATTTTGAGGATAGTTCTGTTAAATGCAACTGATCTCGTCGATACCAGGAATCTTTTAAAGTACCCTAAACTTGATACTTATTCCCTTCCCACAAATTATCTCAAGCGCATAGAATGAGGGGTTACCCCTTTGTTATCTTTATCTTCCCTAATGCGGATAAGCCGCATTCTTGATTTAAAGAATTTTCTTGCCAAAAAAGCAAGAAAATTGTTATTAAGGTACTATTTACCAGCTTCTTCCTGTGTACTTGTTTGTGTTCTGGTGGATTTAGAAGATACAATTTTACTGATCGCAGCCCTGTTCAATTCTACTTTTACATTATCAGAGATCTTTATAATAACTGTAGTATCCTTTACACCAACTACTGTGCCGTGGATACCACCCATTGTTATTATTTTATCACCCTTTACAACTCTACTTAACAAATCCTGCTGCTGCCTTTTTTGTCTCTGCTGCGGTCTTATCATAAGGAAGTACATAACTGCAAAAATCGCAATAATCATAAAGATAAGACCATATGGACTCCCTCCGGCACCCGTTCCTGAAGCCCCTCCGGTTGTCCCTGTCATGCCGTATGCAAATAACTGAGTAATCATAACACCAAATCCTTTCTTTATTTTTTTTATCTTAAATAAATACGGTATTTTGTACCAGTATTCTCTGGTATTTTAATACCAGCATTTATAAAATGTGCTATTACGCTTTTTCTAATTACCCTTAAACATTTCTCCACGTTATGGAAACTGAGTAAACTCCGAAAAAGTATCATAACAACCTTTTTCAGTCAAGGTTTTTTTGTTTATATTGACTTAAGCGTTGTCATTTGGTAAAGTTCAAACAATAGATGGAGGATAGAATGAAACAGAGCACAGGACTGCAAACACTGGCAATCATTATACTCATTGTTCTTGCTGTTATTGATGCAATTGCTTATTTCGTTCCCATTGCAGCAATAGCAGGTATTGTTATACTCCTTTTTAAACCAAAGTGGTTTCTTAACTTCATTAATAAAATTTATGAATAATTCCTGTCGAAGGAGCAAAAACCCCCAGAGTTTATGAGAAGCTCTGAATCGGAAAACAGATAAGGAGATGAAGCTTCATGCATAAAGTTCAGACTTTAAACAAAATATCCCCAGAATGGTAGGCCAGATTACTACGGTTTTTGCTGGAGAAGGAATTAATATAGCAGATATGCTTAACAAATCGAAAGGAAGTACTGCATATAACATAATAGATATCGATAGCGAAATCAGTGATGAAAGCATACAGAAAATACGTGCAATTGAAGGGGTAACAATGGTGCGGGTTATTTAATATGTCTTTTTCCTATTAACCACCCTGCAATGGTCATTCCGTCTACAATTTTTCCTTTTGCAATCATACCATCGATTTCACGGGGGGTTAAAAAAATAACCTCAATCTGCTCCGTCTCATCGGGGTTTGAACCAACATGATGCAGTATTCTGGCAATAAAAACAGAGCAAAACTCGTCTGATAATCCATTGTAAGGGAGAAATTTTCCAACCTTCTTTAACTTTTTACACTCGTACCCTGTTTCTTCAATAAGTTCAGACAGCGCTGCATCCGAATCCTTCTGCCCGTCTTTAATACCACCGCATGGAATCTCTATGGATGCTTTATCCATCAGGTATCGATACTGTTTTACGAGGAGTATTTTCCCATCATCCATTACAGGGATTGTCATTGCGCTGCCATTTGTATGCATATAAAAGTAGTTACCTTTCTTTCCATTGGGCAGCTCAAATTGATTATGGTAAATACTCATCCATGGGGTTGAAAAAACTTCTTCTGAATCATAAGTTCTCCACGAGAGAAATCGTTTTCCCATTGTATATATATCCACCTTTTGCTTTTTTCAAATATGGGTTAGAAAAATCTCTGTGGCTGAATAGATACAAATAAAATATAGTTCCGTCAAGTACTTCTCTTTTTTTCAATATTAAATTAATGATTTGTTATTTCTATGACTTATTTACCAGCTTTATAATCCTGATAATAAAGGGCATATTTTGCTGCAACTTTAATCGCTTCTTTCATGCTCACTTCACTGGCTTTACCTGTGCCAGCTATATCAAATGCAGTTCCATGGTCAACAGAAGTACGTAAAAAAGGGAGCCCTATCGTTAAGGAGACCGTTTTTCCAAAATCATAGGTTTTAGCTGCAATATGTCCCTGATCATGATAGAGGGATAGCACACCGCCATATCTGCCCTGAAGTGCAAGATGAAATACTGAATCAGCACTTATTGGACCTTCAACCGCATATCCCTTTTGCCGTGCTTCCTGTACAGCAGGAATAATGTGCTTTATTTCTTCATCACCGAATAATCCATTTTCTCCGCAGTGAGGATTGATACCGGCAACAGCGATTATGCATTTCTGAACACCCAGCTGCTTTACCGCGTCTGTACACCGTACTATATACTTAAGTATCCGTTCTTTTGTAATGCAGCTTATTGCATCCTGCAGTGACAGATGACGTGTAAGAAAAAATACTCTCAAATTTTCCACTTCAAACATGGTAAGCGGATCATGTGTTCCGGTTAAGCCTGCGAGAATTTCTGTATGACCTATATAATTAATATGAGCAGCTTTAAGAGATGCTTTATTAATTGGCGCTGTTGCAATGGCATCTACTTCCCGGTCTAATGAAATCTTCACACCTTTCTCAATATATTCGAATGCAGCTCTACCGCAGGATGCCTGCACTTTTCCCATCACAGTGATATCAATATTAATATTGTCAATGTTGATAATATCAATTATTCCGTTTTTAAATTCACCCTCCAGAGGAGAGTGTATTACATTCACAGTAGAATCGAGTTTACAGAATTGTAACGCCCGCTTAACTACAGCTATATTTCCTATTAATAAAGGTCTTGCAGCTGCATATATTTCATGACCCTGGCAAGATTTTACTACTATTTCGGGGCCTATTCCTGCCGGATCGCCGATTGTTATACCGATTAAGGGTCTTTTTATCAGTAATCTCCTTTGGCCGGGAAGTTAACCTTACTTTTAACCATGCAACTGAGGTTTTCCAAAGCGGCTCAAAATTGCATTTAACGATTACAACACGAAGTACTGCGTATGATTTAACATAATTGTACCTCTTCTTGACAAAAACATTTTACAATATCAATACACGCCTGTATATCCTCCAGTGCACACATTTCACTTGCAGAATGTATGTACCGTACTGGAACCGATAATCCCCCTGTTATAACACCATTTCTGCTTAATTGAATTGCATGTGCGTCTGTACCGCGTGCACGCATTATATCTCTCTGAAAAGGAATCTCGTATTTATCAGCAAGATTGCACAGGTACTGTATGAACCTTTTCGGGACAATAACGGTTTTATCCATGATCTTAATCGCAGCACCTTTTCCCAGAACACAGGAACCCAAAAGTTCACCCTCAGGCAAATCAGAAGATTCGGTAACATCAACTGCCAATCCTATATCAGGTTCGATTTTATATGATGATGTCTGTGCTCCTCTCAACCCCACTTCTTCCTGGGCAGAGAAAACGAAAAGAATATCATTCGGATTATTCTTTAAGCTCTCCATAACCTCAAGCAGTATAAAACACCCGATTCTGTCGTCCATCCATCCGCCTGTTATGATGTTATCAGTGACCTTATAGGGAGAATAAACAGCACATATGTCACCAATCTTTACGCTTCTTAATACATCCTCTTTATTTTTTGCACCAATGTCTATAAACATTTTATCCTTATTCAATTTTTTTTCGTATTCTCTCCGCTCAATACCAATAACACCTATGCTGCCGTTCTCAAACACAACCCTCTTACCGAGCAGGTACGCATCCGGCTGATTCCCAACTTCCGCAAATCGCAGGAATCCCTTTTCATCGATATAGGTAATAATAAAGCCGATAGTATCCATATGTGCAGACAACATGATTTTCTTATTTTTTTTGCTGGTCCCCTTTTTCACACATATCAAAGACCCCGTTACATCATAGAGAATATTATCAACCAATTTTCCTCCAAACTCCTCAATCTTTTCACTGACTTTTTCTTCCCTTCCTGAAACACCGAATTCAGAAAAAATAAAATCCTTATTTTGGATATTCATACACACCTCTCAATTCTTTTTCCGCTGCTATTATAATACTGAAAATATTACATCTCTTTACATGCTGATTAAATTGATGGATCACATTATTTGCCAGGATGAAAATTGATCGCTTCTTTTACCACGGCTTTTGCAAGTGCAATATAATTATCAAAGTCTTCATTACTGAGTATATTCCACGGAGAATGGATGTATCGTACTGGAACCGAAACAGTTATAGAAGGAATC
>JAUVYC010000062.1 GCA_030603285.1 Spirochaetota bacterium | reverse complement strand
GGAAATAGCCCCGAAACCTACAAGACCGAGCACATTCCCCTTAATCCTGTAAATTAGCTGGTCTTTATACAGGTTCCATTTCCCTTCGCGTATTTTACTGTCCTTATAAGATATTTTCCTGATACAACCAAGAAGAAGAGCAAGTGCCTGGTCAGAAACCTCTTCTATAGCATAGTCCGGAACCCTTGTCACCCAGATACCGGCATTTGTTGCTGCATCTATATCCACGTTATCATAGCCCACCCCATATCTGGAAATTACTCTGCATTTTTTCATCTCTTTGATAACCGCTGAACCCAGAGGAAAAAGATTTACCAAAACACCATCTGCATCTCTAACAACTTCAACAGCTTCCTTTTCAGTGGTGCAGTTATAAATCCGAAGCGATGCATCTATCTCACCAAGCACTTCTTTTTCTTCCCCATATCTTCCATCATATCTGTCATCCGTAACCACAACAAGGTACTTGCTCACAACCTTTTCCTGACCGACCCCATTTTACACCTGAAGGTCGGAGATAAGATAAAGTTGAAGTTTGACATAGAAAAATCCCAGTTCTTCAATACAGAAACAGAACTATCACTCCTCCGGAGATTTAATCATCTCAATGCCTAAACATCTCTATGCCTAAACATCGATATACAGGCCGTCATATGCTGCTGTGATCCCCTCAAATGGGGCGATGTAATCATCTAACTCATCGTAAGGCAGGTTATGATGATTAAAGTGAGTAAGGATCAGGCGTTTCACCCCAATCTCTTCCTTCAGAGCAACGGCCTCTTCCAAACTTATATGTGACTCCTGTTTACGGGGCTCAAAGAATGGGGTGTTAACGATCAGTACATCCACACCGGAAAGTAAAGATCGGGCATAATTGCTTAAAAGTTTATCCGAATCGGCGGCGTGGGCTGCCTTTCGCTTGCCCTCGCACAGTACCAGGCCGTAACAGGGAACCTTATGGCGCACTGCGAAGGGAACAAAGTAGAAATTATTGAAGTGAACGGCAACGCCTGGATGCATGTCTAAGTGGAAGGTAATCTCCGGTAGCTGCTTGCCCCAATTCACCCGAATGAGCTGCCGATACAGTTGGGGCTCTACAAGCAGATCTACACACTCCTGCCAGTAGAGAAACTCCTCCAGCCCAGCGCTGTGATCGTAGTGTTCGTGAGTAATAAAGATACCATTAATCTTCCGGATCTCATAAGAGTCAAGCTGTTTCCTGATGTCCGGCGGGGTTTCCATTAAAAGCTCATAGCCGGGTAAGGAAAAGAGCACAGCGCTGCGCTGCCGCACTAATCGGCCACCCTCCTCCCTGGCCCGGGTACAGTGCGCACACTTGCAACCTATAGCCGGAATGCCCTCTGCTGCCCCGGTACCTAAAAAACGAATCCGCATCCACTATACCTCCAGAGTCATACCGTCATAAGCAACTGTGACACCTTTAAATTGATGGGCATAGACCTCCAGTTCGTCGTGAGGCCGGTTTTTATGGTTAATATTTGTCAAAACTAATTGTTCTGCCCCAACCTGTTCTTTGAGTTCCACAGCTTCCACCAGGGTTATGTGATCTTCCTTTGGAGGTTCAAAAGTAGGGGTGTTTATAATCAGCATGTCCGCGCTCGTCATCAAACAATGGGCATAGTTTGTTAGACGGCTCGGTGTACTGGAGGCATAGATAATCTGCTTACCGCCATTTTGGATGGACAGGCCGAAGATCGGCTGGTTGCGGCGGGCAGCAAAAGGGATTATGGTAAACTGGCCAAAGGAGAGGGCAGCACCGGGGTAGTACGGAATGTGGAACATAAGCTCGTCCAGCCTCTCTGTCCAGTGCTCCTTGTGGATAACCTCGAAAAGTGTTGGCTCTGCAAGAAAATCCAGCGGAGTGGGCCACCATTCAAACTCCTTGATACCGCCGATATGGCTGTAAGTAGAGTGTGTTGCGAGAATTCCCTGTAAAACATCCACCTGATATTTATTAATGAGGTTTCGAATATCGGGCGGCGCTTCAACGAGCATATTGTAACCGGGCAGTTGGAAGAGGATGGTATTACGCTCCCGGAGCAGTTTGCCCCCCTCTTTGCGAGCCCGTTTGCAGTGGCGACAATCACAGTTAATTGCAGGGATACCTTCAGCCGCACCCGTACCTAAAAACTGAATTTTCATGGTGATACCTCCAAATACTCTCCTCCACTATTTCGTCTAAAAATAGAGACTAATCAGCATTACGTCAATAATAATTGCAAAAAATCGCCGAATGTCCCTTTACGAGAAGGATTTGCAAAAAGATCAGGATACAGCTATATTGCGGATGTTAAAGGCAAATCAAAAGGCTTTTTGTTTAATTTTATCAAACTAAAGGGCTTAATGATTTAATTATGTATTTTTTCACCTTATAAATTCAATTTCTGAAAGCTTTTAGAAAATTTTTATAAATTTACTGAAAAATTCTAAAATAATAACTTTGTTTCTCGGTAATATAGTTATATCCTGTGTCTTTGTGGTTAATATTTTAATATTTATTAAAATGAAAATACGATTTATAAAAAGCTATATAGAACATGACGATATTCTGTAACTAATATTCTTGGCAGTGCCAGTCGTATGTATCAGATTTAACGAGAGGAGAAGCGTATTTTCATAATACTCTGGGTGCTTCAGAGCAGCAAGGCCGACTAATATCTTGTATCTATTCAGCCGCAGACTCATGGTGGCGCCAGGAAATACCCATATCATTTTAATATATTATCACAACAGGAGGAGATAAAGAGATGGAAAAGCTATTTACCGGTATCTACCCCCCAATCATTACCCCTTTTACCGCTGATGGGAATGTAGATTATGAGGCAATAAAGTTCAATATCAAAAAATGGAATGATAGCGAGCTTTCAGGCTATATTGTTTTGGGGTCCAATGGAGAATATATTTACCTGGATTATGAAGAGAAACTAAAGATTATCCGGTTAGTGGTGGAGAATGCAGCGGATGGAAAAAAAGTTATTGCAGGCACCGGATGCGAATCCACAAAGGAAACAATTAGATTGAGCAGGGAAGCAGGTGCCCTTGGGGTTAACGGTGTGTTAGTAATAAACCCCTTTTACTACGGAGGAGCAATGACAGGCTCGATTTTATTAAATCACTACCGGCAGGTAGCAGATAATATTGAAGCACCTCTCCTTTTATACAATGTGCCCAAGTTTACAGGTATAAATATGGATGCAAGTCTTGTGGCACAACTTTCTGAACATCCGAATATTGTTGGGATTAAAGATAGCACTGGAAACGTTGCCCAATTAGGGGAAATCATTTCGCAGACTGGAGAGGACTTTAATGTACTCGTCGGAACTGCGAGTGTGCTTTCCTCGGCTATTGCATTAGGGGCAGTGGGAGGAATCCTTGCATTAGCAAATATTGCCCCTGATCATTCGGTTGAAATAATGAAGCTGGTGAAAGCCGGTAAATATGAACAGGCCAGACAGTTACAATTACGGATGATACCGGTGAATAAAGTTGTAACAGCAACATATGGGATTGCAGGTTTAAAGTGTGCTTTGAATCATCTGGGTTATAGAGGCGGTTTCCCACGCCTGCCCTTAAAGCCCCTGGATAAAGAAAAGGAAATCGCTTTATTGGACATACTTCAAAAGGGTGGACTTTTGTAAGGTTCTTTAATCAAGGTGCCATCTGTATCTTTATTGTCGTAAAAATACCTCCTGCTATGGCAGAATTATTGACTTTCTTTTTGTTCTTGACAAATAGAAGCAAATAGCCTAACCTTAGAAAAATACAGCAGGTTTAAATCATGGTTGATAGAAAAAATCTGGAAGAAAAATTCTCAGAGTACAACTTCACGGACTTCAAGTGGATTGATTCCAAAAAAATTGTTACATCCAACTGGGTTCGGATGAAATGTATGTTTGGCTGCAAGGAATACGGAAAGACAGCTGCCTGCCCTCCCAATCTCCCTTCAGTTTCAGAATGCGCGCAATTTTTTCAGGAGTATAATGAAGCTGTTATCTTCCATTTCGAAAAAAGGGTTGATAAGCCTGAAGACCGTTTTGCATGGACAAGAAAGCTCGATTTAAAGCTATTAGAACTGGAGCGGGAGATTTTTTTATCCGGTTATGTTAAAGCTTTCCTCCTGTTTTTGGATAGCTGCAACATTTGCGATGAGTGTGCGGGAGTAAAAGAGAAATGTAAACATCCAAAATTATCGCGTACATCTCCAGAGGCGATGTGTGTTGATGTCTTTGCTACTGCCAGACAGATTGGTTATCCGATCGATGTTCTTTCTGATTATAAGCAGCCAATGAATCGTTATGCCTTTTTGATGATAGAATAGAGCAATTTATTCTTGACTAATTACCTATAATCGTTTATAGTGACAGATACTAAAATATTTTTTGTAGGCGTTAAATACCTGCTACATAAAATAATTTTTATTAAAGGAGGTTTATTATGCAGAAGAAATCTTTTGCAATATGCACAATCTTTATTGCAATTCTGGTGCTTTTTGCAATAACAAATGTTTTTGCAGGAACACCGCCTGAAAAGGGAGAGGGCGAACTGATTATCTCAACAGCTACTACTGGTGGTACGTACTACCCAATTGGTGTCGGCATGGCTTCTCTCTGGAGCATAAAGCTTGCCAGTGCTCACGGCATCCAGGTACAGTCTATCACGTCTGCTGGATCGGGAGAGAATATCAATATGCTCAAGGGCGAAGAGGTGGATCTTGCTATTCTACAGGGACTTTTCGGTAAGATGGCCTGGAACGGTATTGGGATATATGACAAACCGTATAAGGAACTTCGTACAATAACCATGCTATGGCCCAATGTGGAGCACTTCGTGATCATAGGGGATAAGGTGAAGACAGGTACGGTTACCGACATTAAAGGGCTTAAGTTTTCAATCGGGAGGGCCGGAAGCGGAACAGAGAGGTCCGGGCTGACCATTATGGAGGGGCTCGGAATGAAAAGGGAAGATGTCCAGGGGGAGTATCTGGGCTATTTTGAATCTTCCAAGGCGATGAAGGACAAGAAGCTCGAAGGGGCAAACCTCGTTGCAGGTCCGCCTGTGGCTGCAGTAACTGATGTATTTGCAACTCCGGGCATGAAAGCTGTTATACTGGAGTTTACCGATGAGCAGCTTGAAACAATTAATGAGAAGACCGCTTATCCAGGTTTCCGCTATATTATCCCGGCCAATACCTATCCAAGACAGACCAAGGAAGTGCGAAGCATAGCTCAGCCTAATTTCCTCGGAGTGAGAGCTGCTGTGAGCGAGGAGAGCATCTATCTCCTTACAAAAACTCTCTTTGAGAACCCTGAGTATTTGAAAAACGTGCACACGATGGGGTCCTTTATCACCCTGGATAATGCCCTCAGCGGACTTCCTGCTCCACTTCACCCTGGAGCGTATAAATACTATAAAGAGATGGGGCTTACAATTCCTGAAAACCTGGTTCCGCCTGAAGTTAAATAGAGGGTGAATATGTGTTATGGCCTCTACATTGAAGGCCATAACACACTATTTTTACAACCGCAGTTTCAAGGAGTTTGTTTTGACAGAGAGAGTGGATAGAGCCAGTATAGAAGAGCTGGATGATACAGGAGAAGTTACCACTGCTCACCGCGAACCGCCCCAGATGTGGAGACTGGTACTTTACATACTTTGTGTTGCTACCTCCCTCTTTCATATCTGGGTGAATACCATCGGGGTAATGCCCGGAATCTACCGCAATGCTGTTCATTTTGGTTCAATTATGATCCTCGCCTTTTTCTTCTATCCCTTGTTTAAGCGAAAACCCCATAAAGGTTTCGGCCTGGATGTTTTTTTCGCTGTAGTGGCGTGTCTTTTGACACTCTACATACTCCTGTTCGAGGAAGAGCTTCACCTGGAAAGGGCCTCTATCCCAAACATGAGGGACTACATTTTTGCAGCTATCGCAATCATAATTCTTATTTATGCTACTTACAGGGCCTCCGGACCCATCATACCTGCCCTCGCTATTCTATTCCTCGCTTATGGGCTCTTTCTGGGAAAATATATCCCCGGTTCTTTTCACTACCGCGGGGTTGCCCTTGGAAGGATGCTTTACCGCATGTATCTGACGGATGAAGGCATGTTTGGTATAGTATGCACTGTATCCGCAACCTATGTTTATCTGTTTATTCTCTTTGGAGCCTTCCTGCTGAAGTCAGGGGCAGGAGATTTTGTAATAAAGCTTGCCCAGGCTTTAACCGGCAGGCAGGTTGGCGGTCCTGCAAAGATTGCCGTGATCTCCAGCGGGTTCATGGGGTCAATTTCAGGCAGCGCGGTTGCCAATACCGTTGCTACAGGCTCATTTACAATCCCCTTGATGAAGAAGATAGGATACCGCCCCCATGTTGCCGGTGGTATTGAGGCAGCAGCATCTACTGGAGGGCAATTAATGCCTCCTATTATGGGGGCCGGGGCATTTATTATGTCACAGTGGACCGGGATACCATATATCAAAATCATAGGCGTGGCTGTTATCCCGGCTGTGATGTACTTTCTTTCCGTCGGCTTTTTTGTTCATATCGAGGCGCTAAAGCTCGGAATTAAACCCATGAGTAAAGAAGAAATTCCCGATCTGAAAAATGTTCTGAAAAAGGGTGCAAACTTCCTTATCCCTGTGATACTGCTTATCGGGCTTCTGATAAGGGGCTTTACGCCCACCTATGCTGCCTGTATGGGGATCGCCTCCATAGTTGTGGTGAGCTGGTTCCGCAAAGATACACGTATGGGATTGAAAGATATCCTGGATGCTCTCTACATTGGTGCAAAGAACTGTGTTTCCACCGCGGCTATATTGATCTGTGCGGGCATCATAATAGGAGTAGTTGGGATAACCGGCGTCGGGGTCACATTCTCCGGTATGGTTATCGAACTCTCAGGCGGTCATCTGTTTTTGGCCATCTTCCTTGTGATGCTGGCATCCCTTGTTCTGGGCATGGGATTGCCTGTAACTGCTTCTTACATATTTCTCGCAGTTCTGGCTGGCCCTGCTCTCCAGAGGATGGGATTATCTTTGCTTGGAGCACATATGATCATTTTCTGGTACAGTCAGGATGCCAATGTCACTCCTCCTGTCTGTCTTGCAGCCTATTCTGCCGCAGGGATAGCAGGATCAAAGCCAATGAAAACGGGTTTGGCTGCCTGGAAGCTTGCAAAAGGCCTTTATATTATACCCTTCCTCTTTGCTTATACTCCTCTTCTTTTTGAAGGACCTGTACACCAGGTGCTTATTACTGCTGTAAGCGCTACCCTTGGGCTATTGGCCTTTACTGTTGTTACAGAGGGATACTTAATACGGAGGCTTTTTATATGGGAGAGGGTTCTAGTAGGTCTTGCAACAATAGGGCTGTTGTGGCCACATACACCATACAGGGTGGTGGGCTTCGTCATATTAGGTTCCATCTATCTGGTTCAAAAGCTTACTACCGTAAAAGGAATAGCCGCAAACATTTAATCCCTCATCTTTTATGGTTGGATACAGGGTTGTTGATGAACCCCTTATTTCCTATGGAAAATGTTTTGCCTGTAAATCAGGCTGTGGTTACGTTTGTCAGTATCTGGGGGTGTATGGAACCAACCCACCCAATATCTTATCATTAGAAAAAATAAAGATAAGGAGGCATTGAAAATAAAGGTAGAAAAATCAAGAAGATTAGTTATAATATTAGATTAATAATATTAAAAATGAAAGGATCAATAAAATGAATATTTATGTAGGAAGCTTATCCAATGATGTAAATGATGATGATTTAAAACAAGCTTTTGAAGCTTTTGGGAAGGTTGAGAGTGTAAAGATTATTAAAGATAGATATACAGGAGAATCGAGAGGCTTTGCTTTTGTAGAAATGCCAACAAAGGCAGAAGCTCTTTCTGCTATTGGCGATCTAAATGGGAAAGAATTAAAAGGGCGTAATATTGTAGTAAATGAAGCTCGCCCACGTTCCGAAGGGCGGAACCGGGGCGGACGTAGGCGATCCTGGTAAAAATATTATTTTCTAACAAATCATTAGCAGCCAACCATATTGTCGAGGTTTTTCTTAAAGGGTGCATCGTGTTTGCTGTGTTTCAAGTCAAGGTTAGTGTAAATACGAGAGTCGCGCGACGGCTGAGTTCCCATCCATTATGATTTCAACTAACTCAAGCCAATGGTGCCTGGCAGTTTGTGATTAACAGAACTTGATTAACAGAACTTGATTAACAGAACTTGATTAACAGAACTTACCAGCTAAAAGTTTTGAACATGTTCTATTTATTTTTTTCTAAATTATATTTTCGTTGTAGTTTAATGCCTGTGTAAATCTTTATGCATAATTTTTCGGATTTCGCTAAGCCGCTCCTTCCCCCGGACAGATGGGCTAATTTCTTGCTCATCTCTCTATTATCTTCGGCCTGTAGAAGCTTTGTTATATATTCGATGACACCGGGCGGGAATACTCCTTCCCTCTCATAGAGGTTTCGTTTCTTCAACATTATTTGACTGGATTCAACGCAACTTGCCGGTAATAGCGGAAATGCACTGAGCAGTTTTCTATCATCAAAGATATTTTCCTTTGCATAAAGTTTCTCGGCCCGTTTCAGTAAAAGACCACCTGCAAAGCAGGTGGCTTCCTTTTTCTCAGAATACACTCTTTATTTCCTCCTGTCAAGAAAAGCCAAAGAAAGTAAATAATTTTACCTGAACAGGAAGTATTTACATGAAAACAAGGATACAGATAGCCTCTGGAAGTTACCAATTGATATTGATAAAAAAGTGACAATAAAAAAGTGGATAAGATGCATTTCAGGGATAATGGCGAAAATGGAAGCTACAATAATTTATTAAAAATAATATATGAGCGATGGTTTTCAAGTACAACTCCTGGTATTTCTTATTCATTCGAAGCTTGATATGTCTTAACAGCCTTGACTTTATCTCAAAGCGATTTATATATACATTACATATTATGGAGGTTATATGAAAAGAACACAGATATATCTTGACGAAACAATGTATAAGCTCCTTGAAAAGGAAAGCGAACTTGAAAAGAAAACGATTTCAGAAATCATCCGTGAAAGTATCGATTCCCATCTGCAGGCGAATATTGATAAGCTGCTTACAAAAGCAGACAGGGTTCGTGGATTGAAGAAAGACGAAACCTATGATGTAGATGAATACATCAATTCTCTTCGAAGGGACAGAAAGGTATGGTAATAGTCGATACCGACATACTTATCTGGATACTGAGAGATCAGGAAGATATTGTGAGCTCTTTTAAGGATACAGTAGTAAAGGTTAAGGGATTTGTATATATCACCCCTAATGTGGATAAACCACATTCAAGATTAAAAAGATATTTTCTTGCAAACTAAAGTTTGTGCCTATTGGGCAAGAAAATCAGTATTAAGGTACTATTCAGGTTGCTGAAATATACGCAGGCATGAGACATAACGAGCTACTAAGGACGAGAGAATTTATGGAATCTTTTATCCCTATTTCACTTGATTACACCATTGGGGAAACTGCGGGATTGTTTATTAACCAGTTCAGTAAATCGTATGGGATTACACTTTCCGATGTCCTTATAGCTTCTGCAGCCCGGAAAAATGCCCTAAAACTTTGGACCCTGAACAGAAAACATTACCCGATGCTTGAAAACAGCGATTTCTGGGAAACGGATAGCCTCAAAGATTAATTCCGGTGTTTGACACTTAATCGCTTAAATCGTCATTTTTTCATATGGCAAATTATTATTCATTATTTACCTTCAAGAGAATAGTTTTAAATTACCCAATCGAAAGTTATATCACATCATCCCCTGTTTACGTAGTAAGAGTATTACGTTTTCAATGATGGATACTACGAGATAAAGAGAACTGATTGAAAGTGTAACAAGTAGAGTAATTGAAAATAAATCGTTTAGAAAAAGCTTCATAAAAAAGATCAATAGTAAGCTCCCATACAGGACTGCACCTGTGTATTGGCCAACTGTATTTTTGCATACTCTCCCTTTTGTAACACAGTAAATGCTGAAGGTCGAAAAGGACATGATAGCTAAGATTAATAGGAAAAGTGGAAATGTTCCCTCAATATAATAAAAAACAAATAAGGTAAAAATGACAGTAAAGTCAGCTGCCAAATCAAAAACGGCTCCGAAGGGACTTTGCCCTTCATTCCATCTTGCTGATAATCCGTCAAACACATCCGATAAACCGATTGCTATTAGTAAAACGAAGGACAATCCAATCCTATCTCTCATCTCGGAAATAATTAACAGCGGCAGAAGGGCCACTCGAAGAGATGTAAATATATTCGATAGAGAAGAAATTTTAGAATGCTATATTGAAAGTCTAGTTCCTGAAGATGCTGTAGTTATACAATCTTCTACAGGGGCTTTCTACTGGGCTGATCAGATAGAATCAAAATAATCGAAGATTATCATGATCTTCGATCATCAGGGGCTCTGTGCTATGTACTTGATCCCGGTGGGTGCGCACACCCCCCCCACAAGTTTCGGATCATCCGGGATTCCTGGAATAAGACGGCCTTCTCCACGAAGTGGTTAAGCAAGATACCAGGAACATGGTGAAAGCATTGTGGGTTTATATTGTTACTGAAGAATTTGGAATATCGATTCATCTTTCTCTATGAGAAAGTTTTATGAAGATTTAGTTGAGAGGCGGGGAGAGCTCGTATAGCTTTAATTAGAAAGATATATGGTGCAATGAGAAGTATGTTATTAACTGGTGAATGTTATTGATGGATGGATGATACACTTTTCGCAAGAAAGCTTAAAACCTATGAAAAAGATTAAAGAGGAAAAAGGTTCATCCGACTAAAGCGTACTTTGTCCGATGAATAGCAAATATCTTTAATTTAAAAAACTCCATATCTCTAAAACCATATGCCTGTCTTTTCATCGTTTTGATTTTATTATTTGTACCTTCTAATGGTCCAGTTGATATAGGAAAATCATAATAAGCTAATATTCCCTTTTTATGAATTGATAATGTATTTGCAAACTTTTTTAGCATATTAATTCCTGATATCCTGGCTCGTTTTATCCAGTCATCTAAAAATATTTCAGCTTTATCTTTATCTTCTTGTTTCCATAATAACCGTAAATCTTCTCTCATATAATATACAGTAGCCAATGGTTTATTTAATTTTAAAGCTGCTTCTAATCTTTCCTGTTCATTATGATTCTCATCAAGATTCTTCGGATTCTTCAACAATAACCACCGAGTCCCTTTAAGAACTTGTTTTTGTTGTTCATCCTCTACTTCTCTTTGTAATTCCCTCCTGAAATC
>JAUVYC010000297.1 GCA_030603285.1 Spirochaetota bacterium | reverse complement strand
TTTTAATGCATTTCATGTAGCACAGCCGTTAATTCTTGTAAAGCGAAAATCAACGGTAAATCCCCTGCGTTATTTTTCTTGATAATTTTATGGTTGTCAGAAAGATATATAAATGATATGCTCTCCCCATGAGCAGCCTGGTTTGGATAGAATTAGACTCGAAAGCCCCCGATCATAATTTAAATGAGCTGCGCAGCTCTGCGAAAAAAGATGTGCTCTTGTGTGCAGTAATAAAGGCTAATGCGTATGGTCACGGTACAGCTCAGATGGTAAAGCTTCTGCCATCAGCAGACTGGTTTGCTGTTAACTCGCTTGAGGAGGGGTTGGAGTTAAGGGAATTGGGTGTAAAAAAGCCTATCCTTTTGCTCGGACATGTGCCACTCGAGCAAATGAATGAAGCAGTGCAAGCTGATTTTCGTCTCACGGTTTTCAATCCTGAAAGCATAGAAGCCATCTGTTGCCCTGATCATTACCACAAACCTGTTAGAGTACACCTGAAAGTCGAGACCGGCACCGAACGTCAGGGAGTGCTGCTTGAAGATATACCTGATTTTGTGAAGAATATTCAGGATAAAAAAGAAATAATCATGGAGGGAATTTCCACCCATTTTGCAAATATAGAAGATACTTTAAATCATGAATATGCTGACAGTCAGCTTGCAATATTTAACAAAGCTCTTAAAATTATTCGGAAGCAGTGTGATACGCCTCAGATTATTCATACTGCATGTACAGCAGCAAGCATTCTATTCCCCGAAACCCACTTCAATATGCTGCGTGTTGGAATAGGACTTTACGGATTATGGCCGTCCCGCGAAACCTATCTTTCCACGATTATGGGTAAATTACGTGTTCCTGATCTAAAGCCGGTGGTAACATGGAAAACAAAAATTGCCCAGATTAAGACAATTCATGAGGGAAGTTATGTTGGTTACGGCTGTACATACAAAACCACACGAAAGACAAAACTGGCGGTACTTCCTGTTGGCTATGCTGATGGATATGACAGGAAATTGGGTAATACCGCTTATGTCCTTGTAAACGGCAAACGTGCCCCAGTAATTGGAAGAGTATGCATGAACCTTACAATGATTGATGTAACGGATATACCGAATGTTAAACTCGAAAATGAAGTAGTGCTTCTGGGAACCTGGGGCAAGGAGACTATCACTGCCGAAACAATGGCCAGCTGGGCTGGGACGATAAACTATGAAATTGTTACCCGCATCAGTCCCTTGCTTGAGCGTAAGATTGTGTAATACCGTTCATTCTCACGTCATTTATTGTATCCTCTTGCAGCCTGCCTGTATTATTTTTTCCTAAAAATAGTAAGGGAAAGTACCGGAAAAATCTCCTGTTTTAAAAACACATGTAAAGAGGGCATCAAGTCCAGGACTGTATGGATCGAATGACGTAACAATAAACAAAGCGTTTTGCGCGAATATATGAGCAGAAAACGGATTGTTAATTGACAGAATACCAAACTGGACTTTCTCCTCGATACAAGCTTTTGCCCATTCGGCCTGCCGTTCATTGGCCAGGCCAAGAATAGCAATATCGTAGGATTTTAACTGATTTCGAACTTCATTAACTCTCCGCCTGTTTTTCTTTCTATCAGGAAAATATTCGATGTATATAACATCCCAGTTATTAAAGTAATCTTTAGCGAGGGATGAGAATTTACGCGTGGGTGCAAGAATTACACCTTTAAGATTATTTTTCAATGCTTTATTAAAGTATTCAGGAATCGAGCCTTTAATGTTTGAAGAAAGCTGAACGGGGCCTTCCATGATCGCTTTTTTAGTCTCTTTTAAGGCATTTATAAGTGCCTGTTTATTTTCCTTTTCAGTATCCTTCATTGTGTAAAAATGTGTAAGATACTGCTTTTTTATTTTTAAAATACGAAGTACCTTTGCATTAAGTTCCTCTTCACTGAGGATCCTGTTTTTAAAAAGTTCAGTAATATTATTTAGAATTTTTACCTGCTTTGATTTGGTATGTGCAATTAAAAGCAGGTCATTTCCCGCATTAAAAGCGAGAATAAATGCTTCCTCAATACTCTTTGCATAATTCTGAGAACCTTTCATTTCCAGATCATCTGTAACAACGATTCCTTTGAAATCCAGTTCTTTTCGAAGAAGATTATTAACAATAACAGGGGAAAAAGCTGCAGGATATAGAGGATCAAATTCACTGTATATAATATGTGAAACCATACATCCGTCCAATTTTCTTTCTTTGATGAGCTTTTTGTATGGTAATAGGTGTATCTGGTCCAGTTCTCTTCTTGTTGTGCTGACTGCATTTGATATTTGATGGCTGTCAAAATCAGTCATTCCATGCCCGGGAAAATGTTTCGGTGTCGCCAATATGCCCAGTTTTTTCTGTTCTTCAATAAATGATTTTACCATTGCGGAAACAAGGTTCGGGTCCGAACTGTAGGAGCGGGTGCCGATAACAAAATTTTTAGGATTCGTCAGTACGTCTGCACATGGTGCAAAGTTCATATTTATTCCAAGGTCAAACAGTGTAAGCGCTATGAGCCGCGAGATATTCCTGTTATTTTCTGCATACGTTGTGGCCCCGATAAGACCCGCTGCAGGAGCTCGTGAAATGCCTGGGGACCTGAGATGATTGACAACACCGCCTTCCACATCTGTTGCTATAAATGGAGGTATTCCCTGCCCGGAATTATCTGCTAACACTGCTATAGAATTTGTCAGTTTTTTGAGCTGTTCCTTCGATTGTACGTTTCGTAAGAATATTTTTATATTCCCCAGTTTTCCTGATGAAAGCCAGATTCGATAGTCTTCATCAAGGGCAGTTCCATAGAAACCGA
>JAUVYC010000220.1 GCA_030603285.1 Spirochaetota bacterium | reverse complement strand
GGAACATCCCGGGAGATACTGTAACTGGCAAATAAAATTCACTATACGGGATGAAAATACAAGTTTAGTCTGGTGGTTTACCGGCAAACTAAATTAGTATTTTCGATGCAAAAAGGAAGCCACCTGCTTTGCAGGTGGTCTTTTACTATCTATTTTTTTATATCTTCCTTAATTAATCACCTATTGAAATTTTTAAATATGTCATTGTGCTTTCTAGGCGATTATGGCGAAGAAACCGACTGACTTTTTCGATCGGAAGGTCAGCATCAAGTAAATGTATGGCCCGGGACCGACGGAAACTATGCATTGTATAGTACGGGCTCATTTCCTTATTGCGGTTTTGATAAATAAGACTACACAATTCATTTCCGTAAAAGTTTTGTATTTTTGTCGGTCATTTCAAATTAAATGTCTACAGCGCGAATGCCCCTTTTGTTACATTATTTAAAAAAATATGCTATATTTAAGCAGAGCCATATAGGGGAAAAGCAATAAATGCAGGCGGGTTTACGGTTTTGTTGCGTTTTTTAAAATGAAGACATTTAATTGAAAGAAGAACCGAAATTGTTACTATTTAAAAGAAGGAAACAAAGAAAATGAATAAAACCACTAAAAATGAACTAAATAAAATAAAAGAAACAATCCTTCCTATATTACACAAATACGGAATAAAACATGCTGGAATATTTGGTTCAGTAATCAGAGGTGAAATAACTGCCGACAGTGATATTGATATTCTTGTCGAAATATCTAAGGATGCGGATCTGGATCTTTTAGACTTTGTTCATATTAAACATGAACTTGAAAATGCTGTAAAAAGAGAAATAGATCTTATTGAATATTCTACAATAAAACCTGCTTTAAAAGATAATATTTTAAAAGAGGAGGTTTCTATTTTATGACTGAAAAAAATAATGAAGTTTATATTGATGATATAGTAGAATGTATCGATAAAATCACTGAATATACTAAAAATATCAGTGAAGATAAATTTTTAAAAAACACTCAAGTGCAGGATTCTGTTATTCGAAGAATAGAAATTATTGGCGAAGCAGCAGGAAAAATACCAGAGAAGATAAAGAATAAATATAAAGAAATCCCATGGAAAGATATCATAGGTATGCGGAATGTTTTAATTCATCATTATGGAGGAGTTGATTTAAGCCGGATTTGGAAGGTGGTAATAAACAGAATGCCTGAATTGAAAGAAAAAATGTTATTTATAAAAAAAGAAGAATTTTCACCGGATAAATGAAATACTCCAAAGAATGGATTAACATACAAGAATTTAACGATATTATAAATCATCCGGATATCTCCCGGAGAGACGTATTAATAATCTCAATCCTATACTACTGTGCTCTGCACTTAAGTAAAAGACCACCTACACAGCAGGTGGTGGTTTCCAAGCCAAAAGGCTATTAAAGACATATCCTTTGAATTAATCTTTTTGTAAATATTATATACTACCTCCAAAGGAGGTGGCTTCCTTTTGGCAGTGAAATGGCCAGCATACTTATTAAGCACATCTATACAGTTCTGTCAAACAGTATTTGCGTGTGCAGGTTGGATTTTATTCAATATAAAAAACCTTTCCTTTGGGGACAAAAGGGAGATGCTTTCCCCTTGGTATAACAAAGGCATGATCCCGTCTTATATGTAATCGATCACACTCGCCGTCTGTAATGATGAGAATTGGCCCATCCTTCGGAAAATCTTTTTCTTTCTCAAGCGCGTCAATCGCAGGCTGTAATATTGTTCCACCCCGGCCCTTTATTTTTACTTTACCGGCAATATCCTCAGGGGCCATATAACCCTGATCATAGTAATCGGCATCAGCAAAAAACGCTCTCACAAGAGGAACATCCCGGGAGATACTGTAACTGGCAATAGTCCCCAATGCTTTAGCCAACAGACTTCGGTCCATTGAACCGGAGGTATCCAGTATTACTCCGTAAGTACGCCCGTCGTAAGCTCCATACGCAGGAACCCACCTGGGACGGGGAATATCCGGAGAGGATGATTGCCGTCTGCTTGGACGAGCGTAAGTCCTATGCTTTTCAAGAGGTGCAAAATGTTGATCAAACCAACGGGCCAATTCAACATCCCATGGAATTGGAGGTTGAGTCAGTGCCCGGATTTCCTCAACAAGGCCTGCCGGCAGATATCCGCGATTTTCCATCTCATGATATTCCAGCCCCTGCACGAGACATCTCCGGTAGAACTCGTCCAGGTCAATTCCTTCACCGATGCCCCACCAATTCGGATTGTTCCCGTAAAGAATATCCCCCAACCCTGCTCCACGCAGCGTGGCTATTTTACGGAACTTTCGAATGTCGGTTACGACCCTGTCGTAAATCGATTCTGCAGACGAGCCCTTGAACGCAGGGTCATGAAGTATCCCCATCCCGGGCATCTTTCCTATTTCCATCTCTACCAGCCATCCATTGATCACATAATCGCAGGCCACATTCCATAAAAACGGATCTCTTCCTCTGCACCGCGCGTGGTGCCCGAGGCTCACGTGCAGTAATTCATGGGCGAGTACGAACCTGTATTCCTCTTCATCAAGCCCTGAAAAAGGATTGAGATATATTTCCCCGAGCCGGGCATCAACCGCTGCAATCCTTACGTTTTCTCGAGCGCACACAACCTGGTCTTCAATCAAGTTTAGACTTGCAGCAAGCGCGCCCAATAACGGGTAGTTATTAATAAACCATCTGCGCGCCCTTTGCGCTGTTGTAAGCTCCTTATCCTCAGACTCTGATTCCAAATCGATATTCGCTGCCTTTTTTATAGCCGAGGATACTGCATTGGAGACACCTTTCCCGAAAAGCCTTTGCCAATCCGTGGGTTTAGAATAGTACCTGTATTTTTTTGAGGGCTCCATAAGCATATCACAAACACCCTTGCCTGCTGTGCCGCAGGATAAAAGATTTTCAGGGATCTCTTTCCCGGTAAACCTGCTATAGAGCTTTTCCTCTGTTGCGGCCTGCACCTGGATATCAGTCCTCATATTCTGTGGAGCTTTTCCAATTTTCATCATTGACAGAAAATGTGAAATATACAAGTCGCATGCCACACTCCAGGAAAAAAAATCCTCCTGCTCATGAAAGTGTCCAAATCCAAGATGCAAGAGACAATGGGCCACAATGTAAACCCACTCCTCCGGTTCGGCCCTGCGGGTCGGGTGGGTATGTATAATCCCGTTGTTGGTGACAACCGCCCATCCATTTGAAGGGCATTTATTACCTTTTCTCCGTTCAATAAAAGCATTTTCATAAAGGGGGCTTAGTATTGGCATGTTCTTTATTATACTCAAAGCTGTTTGAAACGCTTCAGCTGCAGGGTCTCTTTTAATTTTTGATTTTTTTGCCATAGCTATTTCACAATTATTCTCGGAAGGTCCCGTGCTATTTCCACCATGAACCAGTCAGGCAGCGCCTGATCATCAGAGCCGTTTCCAACAACCATCTGGGCCATCTCAAGACTGATAAGAGCCAATTGCTTTAACAGGGCTTTTGCGGTGTGCACGGTTTCTTTTACTTTTGCAGGCATTTCTTCTTTATGAAGAGGCAATTCTTTTATCAGGTGAGCCCGGAATGATTGGACCATGAAATACAGAACGTCCCTGTCTTTTGGAAGGTCAGGCCATTTCATTTCCCCTTTGAGAAGTGCTGATAACGCATATTTATTCCGTATTTGTTTAATAAAAGCCTTGAATTGTCCGGCATGATGGGGCGTTAAGCACCCGAAAGCCAGTATCTCAAGCATCTCTTCACCGATATCATCGCCAAACTCTTTGAGTGAATCACTTAACATGTGCCATGATCGTGGTGACGAAAAGGGCTCTTCGGTCTTGGGAGGCTGAGACATTAGATGATCAGGACGGTTTTGGATATACTCAATAACCCAGTGATGAATTCCGTTTTTATATGCCCAGGATAGCCAGTCTTTATGTGATGCCCGTAGATGTACATGAACCATGCGATTGAGCAATGCGGACGACATAGGCCTTACAATGGCGCTGTCCTGTGCGCGGTTACCCGCGCCGATGACTATTGAGCCCCCCGGAAGAACATAGTCTCCTACACGTCGTTCATGAATGAGACTATAAAATGCCTTCTGTACCTCATGAGTGCATGCGTTTAGCTCGTCCAGAAAAAGACAATAAGGTTCGGACCTGGCTATCATTTTTGGCGGGCAGAACCTGCTCTTACCATCGACAATTTGCGGCACGCCGATAATATCTTCAGGCGCGAGCTGGCTGCCCAGGAGAGAAACACAAACAAGCCCAACTGTATCGGCAAATTGCATGACCAGAGAGGATTTTCCAATTCCCGGTGCACCCCAGATGAAAACAGGACGCATGGTCGCCACATTGAGAAGAAACCCAGACAGTTGTTTTTGAGTGAGTGTTATGCTTATCTTCATTTGCTCATCACTTTTCGGAGTTTTTACGGTTTTTTACTTCAGATCCCATTTGATGCATGACACTGTAATCTATTCTGCCTGGCCGTTCGATAATCGCCCCTTCCACGGCCTGGGTTATGAAGAGTTACAGCTCTTAAGATTTCTTCAAAACAAATACAATAAGTTGCTTTACCACATAACGATTTTGTATAAGCCAGATATTCATGTTCGGTTTTATCTAGTTTCCTAATAATGACGGTCATAAATAATTCCTTTTAGTACCTTAATCTTTATAATCATGAATGTGGTTTATCCACATTAGGCGCTTAGTATTTGAATATCGACAAAATGTTGTCGATGAATTTATGCTGCAATGCCGATCGTTTTAAAAAGGTCATACATCTCATGTTGAAGAACTCTATAATGCATGTCAATACGACTTGGATTTTTGGGTTTCGG
>JAUVYC010000056.1 GCA_030603285.1 Spirochaetota bacterium | reverse complement strand
TTTCCGAGTATTGGGTGTCGTAGTTTTCTTCAAAGGATTTGAAATGGTCCTGCAGTATCTCCTGAATGATATTCTTTTCCCCTGGTTTATAGACGGGCAAACGGTCCTCCTTGAACCCGGTGGGTGTACTCACCCCCTTTGCCTAATATAAACAGGAGTAGCGCTGGATTTATTTTATCTATAATTTGGAGGAAAAGTATTTTTGAAGCAGGGAAGAGGCGCCCCCTCTGTAGAAGAGGTAAAAACATGCGGATAAAAACCAGCAGACATGACCAGGACATCAGGTAGTATTCCTTTATAAAAAGTCCACTTTTATCTCATTCGTAAACAAGGCAAAGCGGAGCTGACGGCTAATACCGTGGCTTTCGGAAAATTTAGGTATTTTTGATTCTCCAATGCCATTTTAATTGTTTTAGTTTTGTGTCGCTGAAGCTCACTTCCACGTTAGGCTCGTTGGTCGCCTTGCGCTATGACAGCAGTCGCAATCAGGCAACCAAAGGAGAGCTAAAGATTTCTTAGAGGAACAACCTGTTCTTCGCCGTAACTTTTAATCAGGACATTGAGATACTCAATTCCGGTCTTTATGCCTGCCCTGATATCTGCAAGCATGGAAGATTCTGTTTTTCTGTGTTTAAAGCCAATACAAGTCGCTATACCAATAGTATAGCGTGCTATTAAAAGTGATTTGTTGGACCTTGAAAGTAGTTATGACAAAATTAACTGAGACATTTGCCCCAATTAAAATTAATCGCTCGGACATAAAATCAAACAAATGACAAAAAGCCCGATTTCCCGCAGTAGGTTGTGCGGTTGAGATGGTTTCGCGGATTTTACCGGGATATGAATTAGATTTCAATGTCAAATGCACTTTTTGTTATTATTGACGTTGAAAAAAATTTACCCTATACTTTTAACAGGATAGATCTTCGTAACTCTTCTGAAAATATTTTAACACATTGATGGAGGGTAAAGAGCAGGGCGGATCGTTACAAAGTGAAGTTGTTGTGAGTTGAGTTGTGATTATTATTGATGATATAATATGGTTGGAGAGGATTGTTGAAAAGCTAGCATGGAAACATAATGTCCTGCCTTCTGAAGTGGAAAAAATCTTAAGCGGAAATTGCAGAATATTTAAGAAAGAAAAAGGTATAGTTGAAGGCGAAAATTTATATAATGCACTTGGAAAAACAGAGCATGGGAGGTATTTATCAGTTTTTTTTATTAAAAAATTTGATAACAAAGCGCTTATTGTTACCGCCAGGGATATGAGCAGAAGCGAAAGGAGACTATATGAAAAAAAGTAAAAAGATCAAAGATATGTCTATATATGAGGCCTCTGATTTTTGGGATGAACACGATTTTGGAGAATTTGATGATATCAAAGAAGAAAAAGGGATACAATTTTTGTTTATCAAGAAAAAATATATAGGGATTGATATGGGCTTATATGATAAAATTAAAAATAAAGCAAAAAAATTAAATAAAGCTGAAGACGTCCTGATCAATGAATGGTTATCTGAGAAAGCAAGCATTCAATAATGGTATTTTTTTGCGGTTTTACCGCCCTATCCCTAATGTGGACAAGCCACATTCAAGATTTAAAGATTTTTTTGCCTATGGTACAAAAAAATCAGTATTAATACCTTAATAACAATTTTCTTGCTTTTTTGGCAAGAAAATTCTTTTAATAAAGAATGCGGCTTGTCCGCATTAGGGTACTAATAGAACATTCTGTCAAGAATATAGAAAATGTAAAAGACCCCCTGCAAAGCAGGTGGTCTTTTACTTGTTATAAAAACAAACCAGGTGTTGAATCTCACATTATTCCGGCAAATCGACTTACATTAATTTGAGAAAAAATAGGCAATTCTTGTTTATTTCCGTAGGTTTTTTCAGGAGGATGATTATAATTTTTCCTACCAATTTGTAGGATAAAAAAAATTATTACCATTTACAGGCAAAATATATTAAAATATATAGGGAGGTTTTTTATAATGACAAAAAGACTTGGAAGGGATGTCATTCACCGATGGGAAGGGAATCCTTTTATCGATATTACAGATGTCACATTTAGATGCAACAATATGTACAATGCTGGATGTATCAAAAAAAACGATAAGTATATTCTGCTGATTACGATTGAAATGCTTGACGGATGCACATCTATTTACTATGCAGAAAGTGAGGATGGGCTATATTTCGATGTTTCCGATAAGCCTTTTCTCTCTCCAGAAAAAGATGGTCCACTGAAAGAATACGAAGAAATAGGTGTGCTTGATGCCAGAATAACATTTCTTGATAAATCCTATTATCTCGTTTACTTAGCAGAAAGCCGGCATGGAATTCTTTTAAGCCTCGCTAAAACAGAGGATTTTAAAAGCGTAGAAAAATTGGGTATGATTTCTCAGCCTGATACCAAGGCTGGGGCACTTTTCCCTACGAAGATAAATGGTAAATATGCAAGGTTGGGAAGGCCCAATGCTGGCGGCAGTATATGGATATCATATTCAGAAGACCTTTTAACCTGGGGAGAAAGTGAGATAGTGCTTACACCAAGGAAGGGTTACTGGGATTCAGATCACATTGGATGTGCTGCACCTCCTATTGAAATGGAGCAGGGATGGTTGGTTTTTTATTACGGTGTAAAAAGGACATCAGGAGGAACACTTTCGCGCATAGGTACCGTTATTCTTGATAAGGAAAACCCAGCTTCAAACATAGTAGGCCGTTCAAATATACCTGTTCTTTCACCCAGAGAGCCTTATGAGCGTATTGGGGATATATCCAATATGGTATTCTCATGCGGAGCTATCCTGGAAGAGAACAATAGTATAAAACTTTATTACGGCACATCGGATAACTGCCTCTGTCTGGGTTCTACGACGTTAGATGAAATTATTGAAACCTGTATGCAAAGTAAAAGGGAGTTTTGACAATGCCAAGGAAAAGGGGTATAGATTTTTTACATAGATGGGAGGGCAATCCTATTATTACAATCGAAGATATTCCGTTTCGGTGTAATACGGTTTTTAACGGATCTCCTGTAAAAATGAATGGTAAATACTTGCTCCTTTTAAGAGTTGAAGGGCAGCAGGGATATTCATTTTTTGCTCTTGCCAGAAGTAAAGATGGTTTTCATTTTACGGTGGATGAAGAACCGGTAATGTTGCCCTCTAAAACGGGGTCATTCTCAAAATATGAAACTAGGGGGATAGAGGATCCAAGAATTACATTTATTGATGGAATTTATTATATCCTGTTTACAGCAGTATCAAATTGGGGGCCTAGAATTGAGATTGCAAAGACAGCTGATTTCAAGAAGTATGAGCGTATTGCCCTTGTATCAGAACCAGGTAACAAGGATGGGGTTTTATTTCCTGAAAAGATAAAAGGAAAATACGCCAGACTGGACAGACCCATCGGTAAAGGTATCGGTTCTATTTGGATTTCATATTCAGATGACCTTATACACTGGGGGAACCATAAAGTTATTCTAACACCGCATTTTGGTTTCTGGGATTCTTCTCGCGTTGGAGCTTCTGCCCCTCCTATTAAAACAAAAGAAGGATGGCTTGAGATCTACCATGGGATAAAGACAACCAATTCGGGACAAATATATAAGATAGGCAGTACATTACTTGATCTCGATGATCCATCAAAGGTTATAGCGCGTTGTGATGAGCCATTGTTATCACCACGGGAGTATTATGAGAAAATCGGAGACGTCTATAATGTTGTTTTTGCCTGTGGCGCGATTGTAGAGCCTGACAACGAGATAAAGATATATTATGGCGCAGCTGATACCTGTATTTGTGTGGCTACAACAAAGCTTGATGAATTAATACAGAGAACATTAAAGAAATAAAAAGGCCTATGTAAGCAACAAACGGTTGGAAATGTGCTAAATCCCTACGATAGTATCAGATAACTCATTGGACATTGTTGAGACTTTCTCAAAATATGCTGGTGTTTTCAGCAAAAAAGTCAGTTTTCTGTTGAAAAGGGGTGGTTTTCTAGCTCTGTTATGATATAATCTACGGTAATTGGTAAGAAGAATTATAATTGCCCTTGTGAGAAAACAGACGAAAATCAACAAGAATCCACTGTTTTTTCTCATATTTTGTGATTACAATTCCCATCCTCTCAATCTAATAAAGAATATCATAATTGTTACTGTTTTGCAAGAAAAATAGAAGATCATAAACAATTACGGGAAAAAGCTGAAGTTTGAAGGTAGCCTGCCCCTCATGGCTGGGTTGGTGGGAATGCCTACTAAATATTCACTGCCAAAAGAAAGCCACCTGCTTTGCAGGTGGTCTTTTACTTCTAAATGGCCTGGCTACCATTACGGATGCCGAACTGCTGAGCCTGGGATGTTGATACCGGAATTCCCATTACCCTGGAATTCCGCAATGGGAATACACGGGCAACTACTACTTCGATAACATCCCAGGTATAGATCCCCACCGCATCAACATTCATTATTTCATTGTGACTCTTGCTCGTATTCTCTACGAAATGTTGTGCAACGACTATGAGGAAGCTTATAATCATGACGAGAGTAAGAAAACCATTGGAACGCTCAGACCAGAGTTTATGACGGGTACCAACGCTGTTCTTTCTCGAGTAAAAGATGACCTTATTCTCATGTGGAAGGACACTTATCCGGAAAAACAGCACCATGTAATAAGAGCACTTTTTGACAAGCTGAATGAAGAGGCACTGCAGGGCTTACCATTTTTAGTACCTTAATACTGATTTTCTTGCCTAATAGGCAAAAAAATCTTTGTAATCTTGAATGTGGCTTGTCCACATTAGGGGGGCTAAGATTGAGATATGAAATTGCTCCACCCAAAACAGAAGGGCTACGAAATCAATTCAGAAAAGAACTCCTTGAAATTTGATAACACTTTTTTAAAGTACCCCTTTACTCCTTTTCTGCGGATAAGAGAACGCTCCTGGTAACGCTCCAGCCCACCTGTACGATAAATGAGATGGACAAAATTGGCGTTCTGGTTCCCGCCCTAAGAGAGAAAGTGGAGGAGCTCAAGAAGGCCTATCCGGACTGTCGCTTTCGATTGACCGGTATGCATATCGTAGCCCAGGACGAAATAGAGACCGTCTCCTCGGATTCAATGATTTTAACCAATGTTGCCTTTCTGATAATCCTGGCGGGTTTTGTGATCGCCTTTAAGATGTGGGGCGCCCCTCTTCTGGCCATGCTGTGCCTATCAGGGGGAATCATCTGGAACTTTGGAATCGCAGCCCTGGTTATCGGCAGGCTCAACATGATGACCGCCATGATGGCCCTCATTCTGCTCGGACTGGGTGTGGACTACTTCGTCCATATCTTAAGTGGCTATACCGAGGGCCGGGAACGGGGGTTTTCCGGTGAAGAGGCCTCAGTATATTCAATGGAGAAAGTAAGCACGGGGGTATTCGTCGGGGCGCTAACTACCGCTATTGCCTTTTATGCTTTAACCATGGTCAAAATGCAAATCTTTATTGAACTGGGTTTTATCCTGGGTACCGGGATACTGACCACCATGCTTGTCTCCTTCTTCCTCCTTCCGGCTGTGCTTGCTATCTTTCCCCCTAACGGGAAGAGGGTCTTCCCCCCGGCGCTAAAGATCCTACTGATCATTCTGGCTGTCCTGACCGTGCTCCCGGGCCTGCTCATCCTGGTAGATTGGATAAATAAGAAGTTTTTTAAAGGAAAATCCGGAAGCGGCTCAAGGATCTTCAGAAGTTGGGGCCAGATTATCGCTCGCCGACCGGGCCGGGTGATGATCTCTGTGCTGGTTGTTCTGGCCGGGCTTGGCTATTTCATCCAGTTCAACTGGTTCGATCAGAATCTAATGAATATAGAGATGAAGGGTCTGGAGTCGGTAGAGCTTCAGCGGGAAATCGTTAAGCGCTACGGACTCACAGATTCGGCAATCCTATATACCACAGAGAGCCTTGAGGAAACCCAGGACCTGCACACCCGGCTGGATGCCAGTAGAGTCTGGTCGGCGCGGTAGAATCCATCGCCAGCTATCTGCCCTCGCCTGAACATCAGGAAGAGCGGCTTCCCTACCTGCTCGAAATCAATCGATCCGTCCGGAATTACCGTGCCGGAAGCGAGGTAGATGAAAAAAAGCTGGTCGCAGAGATCGAGCGCCTGGTGTTGAATTTAAAGGAGATTTCTGAACTGGCCACCATCGGCGGACAGAAGCTTCTTGAGAAGCGGATCGAGGAAATTTTGGCGGAAGAGGAGGAACGGTTCCAGGCGGTTGAAAAAGCTGTGCTCCGGGCGCCTCAGGAGCGACTGGCCGCTTTTCAACGAGGTTTCGGGCTTGAGATGAAGCAGAGGTTTTTTTCCATGTCTGCCCCGGTGCAGATAACGCTTGACGATCTTCCCCCTTCTGTACTGGATCGATATCGAGCAAGCGGTGGTGAGCAGTTCCTCACTTTAGCCTATGCCAAAACCGATATCTGGGACAACGTCGTCCATTCCCCCTTTATTAGCTTTGTTCAGGGGCTTATCCCCCAGGTTACCGGCATACCCATCTTCATGAAGGTCCTTATCGAGGACAGCGCCCATTACGGCCGGATCGCTATAGGAATCGCCCTGGCTATCATATTCCTCCTGCTCATGATCGATTTTAAGAGCCTGAGGCTGGTCCTGATGGCTCTGTCTCCCCTTTTTCTGGGCTCCATCGCCCTTTTGGGAATACTGGGGATTTTAAGATATCCCTTCAACATCATGATGGTGGCCATGCTTCCACTTATTCTCGGGATCGGAATTGACAACGGCGTGCACCTCCTGCACCGCTACCGCATCGAGGGGGCCGACTTCCCCGTTATCCTCTTCAGTGTCGGCAAGGCTCTGTTTCTCACAACTTTCACCACAATGGCGGCCTTCGGATCCCTTATGTTCGCCAAGATGCAAGCCCTGATAGGGATGGGGCTGCTTCTGTTCGTGGGAATCGGAGCGATTTACCTGGTCACGATCAGCTTTGTTCCAGCCTTTCTCAGCCTGGCGGAGAAAAGATTAAAGAAGAGGATCAAAGAGAAACCCAGCTATGAGGAAAAAATTAAGGTAAGTAGTGATCAATGAAAAGGAAGAATCTTTTAACCGGTTTAATTGTTTTACTTTTGACCGTGCCACTTTGGGCGGAGCTGACGGTCCGGGAAATAGTAGACCGGGTGGATGAGGTCGTCAATGTGCCCCAGTCCTACATGCTGTATGAGCAGGTCGTGGTCACGGCAAATAAGGTGAAGACCGACTATACCATTGAGACCTATTCCAAAAACGGTGATGAAAAACAGCTCACCAGGTATATCAAGCCATCCAAAGTGAAGGGTACCTCTTTTCTGATGCTCGACCACGGGGACAATATCTGGGCCTTCTTCTCCTCTTCCGGCAGGGTTCGCCTCATTGCCAGGCACATGAAGAAGCAGAAGATGATGGGCAGTGAGTTTACCTACGAGGACATGGCCATGACTTCGATTAAGAGGAATTACTCCGCGACCTTGCTGGGTGAGCAACGAGTCCAGAGAAGAGCCTGTTACAAGTTGGAGCTCATCCCCAGGGGAGAGTCTTCCTACGGAAAGCTAATAGCCTTTGCCGATAAGGAGCACTTTTTAATACTGCAGCTAGATTATTATCGCAAGGGGGAGAACAAACCTCATAAACGGATGGTGCAGGGAAAGGTGAAAGTGGTGGATGGAACTCCCACCCCCCACCTAATTGTCATGAAGAATCTGGAAAACGAGGCTCAGACGGCCATCAAGGTGCTGAAGGTGGACTATCGCATTGAGCTTGATGACAGCCAGTTTACCACTACCGCCCTGCAAAAATGAGGAGGCTATCCATGAGACCTATAGGAGTGCTGCTTTTTCTCTGTATTTTTATCTATCCGGTTTTCGGTCAGGTTGGACAGGATGAAGAAACCCTAGGAGATGAAGAGGATATCCTCCTGGAGGCGGAGGCCCTCTTTGAGGAGGAAGAACAGGCTGGAAGCGAACTGGGAACGAACCTGGTTTCCGGATACCTGGAAAGCGCCTTTCTTGCCTTTCAGGAGAAGGAGGATGTTGATTACCGGCGCTTCCAGAATGCCAATAAGCTGAAGCTAACCCTGGATAAAAAGATTAGTGAAGTACAGGTACACGGAGAGATCAATTTTCTCTTCTACAGCGGATTTAATGATTTTAACGTGCTCCACTATCTGCCGGAGAAGTTTCTTGTTGAGTGGGAACCGCACCGGGATGATTTCGATATTTCCTATGTCAATGAAGTGCAGGTAGCCCAGGCCTACACCGTTTTTCCCACCGGCCCCTTGAGGGTCTCTATCGGCCGTCAGCCCCTGGCTCTGGGAACCGGTTACGCCTGGAACCCTGTAGACCCGATCAACAAGAAGAACATGCTGGATCCCACCGATGAAATCCCGGCCCACGATGCCCTGAAGCTCTCCCTGCCCCTGCCTTTAAATGGCGAGGCCAGGCTGGCGGCGATTGTCGGGGAAGATATAAATGAATTTGGCGGTTTCGTCTCGGCCAGGGTGAATGCTCTGTTTGACTGGGAACTGTCCGCAGCTACGATGAAGTATGACCTGATAGAGGATTTTTTAACTATAAACACACGTTCTTACCGGGATACCACACTCGGATTGGCCTTTTCCGGCCAGCTCGGGGAGGTGGGCCTGCACGGGGAGGTGGCCTACTTTTTCACGGAGAATCCGGATAATCATTTCCGCTGGCTTCTGAGCGGTGATTACACCTTTTCCTTTCAGAACCGGATCATGGTGGAATTGTACTACAACGGGTCGGGACTGGCGAGCAAGGAGGACTACACCGCTCAGGATTGGTTTTCCTACCTGTTCGGAGAGCGCCTGGGGCTGGGAAGAAACTACGGGTTTTTCTCAACCAGTCAGACCGTTTTCTACATTGCCGACATCATGCTTTCAACACTGGCCAGTCTGACCGATTTTTCACTGGTGATATTTCCCGAATTAAAGGTAAATTTTTCTGAGCTGGCCGAGTTGCGTCTGATATATTATATCCCGGTTGGAAAAGACGGAACGGAGTTCGGTACCTTCGCCTCCAGCGCCGAGCTCAGGGTAACCGGCTACTTTTGATGTAAACTGAGGAAAATTCTAAGCCTGCATCCGGTATATTATCATCCGGTATGCTGCAAGGGGAGTATCTTGTGGAAACCAGGAAAAAGATACTGTTTGAAGCCTTCAAGCTTTTTTTAAGTAGGGGCTATAGAAACGTATCTTTAAACGATGTGGTCCATACCGTAGGCGTCACCAAGGGAGGATTTTATCATTATTTTAAGAGCAAAGATGAGCTTTATATTGAAGTTATCAACACCTACTTCTTTTCCTTATTCGATCGGTATATGGAAATGTTACAGCCATCCCGGGGAAGTGTTAAAGAGAGACTCTGGTCGGTTTTTTCCGAAATCTATGCTGTATATGATGAGATGATCGCCCTGGTAGGAGAGGAAAATTTTAGGGGAATGACGGCCATACTCTTTTCCGGTCTGAAGCGCTTTGATTTTATACTCCGGCGCCTCAAAGAACTATATACCGAGATAATGGATGCCCTCGAAAGAATTATCGAAGAGGGAAAGAAACGCGGCGAGTTGAGGCGGGAAGTGGATGCCCACGCCTCTGCTTTTGGGGCTATAGCCTTAGGCGAGGGAACGATGATCCTGTGGATTATAAATTTGGACGGTGGACGGAAGGATTTGCCCAAGAGGCTTTTTGAAAATTACTGGCGTGGCATTGCTGCCTGAGCCTGGAACAATGATAATCCATTTTTCCCTTCTAGTTCTCATCCTATACAACAACCCATCCTCTCAAGATAAAAAAAGAATAACATGATTGTTACTGTTTTGCAAAAAAAATAGAAGATCAGAAAAAGTTCTGGCATAAAGCTGAAGTTTGAAGGTAGAGAAGCATATAGAAAAGAATACATTTATCCCTGTTGTTGAATCTCACATTAAAATGTACAAAATTAGCTATTTTTTTTAAATTAATGTGAGTCGATTTGGAAGTTTATTGTCGATGCCCAGGAAGGCTTGGGGACTAAACTCACCATGTGCATCAAACAAAATAAAAAAGTTAAAGCCTATGTAGACTCCTTTCTGAAAACAAATCCAACTTAAACAGCACCATGCCTTAAAAGCCCTTTTTGATACGTTAAATGAAGGAGCGTCTCATGGCCTTAAATTTTTGGGGGGCTTAAAGTTAAGATTTGAAATTGCTCCACCAAAATCACCGGAGTTGAGAAACAAATCAAAGCGAGAGGTGGCTGAATTTTGATTATAACTTTTCAACCCAGACCTGCGAAATCCTGCCCTCGATTTGTCTGAATTAAAGTCAAAGAATTGAGCTGTTGATCCGGACAAAATAACACTTTCTCATGATTGACAAGTTTACTTGCCTATCCTTTACCTGCAACATCTTTTAACGTTTCACTTAAATCTTTCAGTTTAAACGGCTTGGCGACCATACCGGCAAATCCGAAACTTTTATAATCGGCCATTACAGGATCATTGGAATAACCGCTTGTAACAATTACTTTTACATCCGGGTCTATTTTCAGCAGTACTTTAACCGCTTCCTTGCCCCCCATTCCGCCGGGAACCGTTAAATCCATGAAAACAACATCAAAAGGCCTGTTCGACGCCTTAGCCTTTGAATACAGCTCCACTGCCTCAGCGCCGTCTTCCGCGAGACTGATTTCATAACCGATGCTTCCCAGCATTTCGGACAGCACATTCCTGACAGGTTCTTCATCGTCCATTACAAGAGCTTTTCCTTTCATGCTTACCTTTTGTGCTTCAGAGTTCTTTTTAGAAGGCAGATTACCCTCCGCAGCAGGGAGATAAACCGTGAATGCTGTTCCGATACCAACCTCTGATTTCACTGAAATATGACCTTCATGTCGCTTAACAATGGAATAGGCTGACGCGAGCCCCAGACCGCTTCCTCCTTCTTTTTTGGTGAAATAGGGATCGAATATTCTGGCCTGATCCTCCTCCGGAATACCTTTTCCGTGATCCTGAATAACTACTTTAATATAATTACCTTTCTGTAACGGCAGGTTTAATCCCGGCTGGTTGTTTCCCCCGGCAGAATCCGTAGATTCTTCCGGTTCTACCGTCACATTCTCGGCATAAATTGTTATCCCCCCACCTTCAGGCATGGATTGGTCTGCATTTATAATAAGATTATTGATGACCTGGCTCATCTGACCTTCATCCACATCAGCCGGAAAGAGGCGGTCGGATATTTTAAACTCACAGATTACATTTGACCCGCTTAAAGCAAAGGCTGCTGTCTCTTTTAGAAGCTCAATCATTGATGTAAGACGCTTAACAGGCGCACCTCCCCTTGAGAAGGTGAGGAGCTGCCGGGTCAGGTCCTTCGCCCTCAACGCGGCCTTTTCCGCCTGCGCGAGCCTTTCCAGTATTTTACCTTCCCGGCCGGCGTACATTTTAGCTAACTCCATGTTCCCCAGTATAGCCGTGAGTATATTGTTGAAATCGTGAGCTATACCCCCCGCGAGGATGCCGACTGATTCGAGTTTTTTCGCGTTTAGCAGCTCTTCCTCCATTTTTTTAAAGTCAGTAATATCTTCCGAAATACCGAGTAAATAGAGCGGCTCATTATTTTCATCAAAAATGGGAATAATTTTCGTACGTAAGATCCTACGCGTCGTCCGGGACTTCGCCCGGAAGACGTGGCCCCTCCGGGGCAGTTGACATGAGAATCTGATTTCCTTATAATTGTATTTTCGTTTATGCCACCGAAAGGAGAACACCTGCTTATGTACGACGAGTTCACACATT
>JAUVYC010000176.1 GCA_030603285.1 Spirochaetota bacterium | reverse complement strand
ATAACCATAAGGCAGGCCATCGCTGCTGTTAAAGAAGCCTACATTCAACTATCCACAGGAAAGGCAGAGATACCTCTGAGAACGTCGGTACCTGTACAACACCGAGAAGGAATGACACTCTTTATGCCGGCCTACCTGGCTAACAGTGATGCCCTGGGTGCCAAGATTGTCTCAATTTTTCCAAAAAACATGAAGAGGAATCTGCCCACCATTCACTCAGTGGTGGTTATTGTAGATGCAGTGACAGGGCAGCCAGTAGCAATAATGGATGGTACCTACCTAACAACCCTCCGTACTGGAGCAGCATCTGGTGTGGCTACTGAGTTGTTAGCCAGAACGGAGGCCTGTGTGGCTGCTGTTATAGGGGCAGGGGTTCAAGCCCGCACCCAACTGGAGGCAGTGTGCACCGTGCGAGCTATTAAAAAGGCGTGGGTTTATGATTGTGTGCCGGAAGCAGCCGCAGCTTATGTAAGGGAAATGAAAGCCCGTGGAAACCACATTCCTGCTGACATCTTCATGGCTAAATCGCCAGCTCAAGCTGTCTGCGAAGCCGACATTATCTGTACTGCAACCACTTCCTCCAGGCCTGTATTCAACGACCACGATCTCAAGCCCGGTGTGCACATAAACGGTATCGGCTCTTACACTCCGGAGATGCAGGAGATCCCGTCACAGACAGTAGTTCGTTCCAAAGTTGTGGTCGATTCCCTGTCTGCATGCTTAGCCGAAGCAGGAGACTTAATCCTCCCTTTAAAAGAAGGTCTTATCACTGAAGCCCACGTACACGGCGAGATAGGACAGATTGCAGCAGGGCAGATTTCCGGCCGTGAATCAGAAGATGAGATAACCTTCTTCAAATCGGTAGGGCTGGCAGTGCAGGACATATCCGTGGCTGAACTCATCCGGCACAGGGCCGAAGAGCTTGGCCTGGGGATAGAGGTGGAGATATGAGACATGCATTAAAGATGACCGGTAAAAGACCACCTCCAAAGGAGGTGGCTTCCTTTTGGCGGTGAATAAAAGGGAGTGGATCTTGTGATTCAAGGTATGATCTTCGATATAAATAAGTATTCGATCCACGATGGGCCGGGTATCCGCACAACCATTTTCTTCAAGGGCTGTCCAGGGTCTTGCCGGTGGTGTCATAATCCCGAAAGTCTTTCTCCATCGGTAGAAATACTCTACCGCAAGGACCGCTGTATTGAGTGCGGAGGCTGTCTTAAAGCATGTCCCAATAAAGCTTTATCGATAACAGAGCAGGGAGTCCTAACGGACTCTTCCAGGTGCAGGGTGTGCGGGAAATGTGTTTCAGCTTGTCCTTCAGAGGCCAGGGAGCTGGTCGGACGTACCGTGATTGTTGATGAGCTAATGGATGAGATAGAAAAGGACATCCTTTTTTACGATGAATCCGGGGGTGGTGTCACTATCTCGGGAGGAGAGCCTTTGATACAGCCTGAATTTCTAATAGCCTTACTAAAAAAGTGCCGTGAGAGGAATATCCACACAACAGTAGATACTATGGGTTATGCAGATCCGGAGACCCTTTGTAGAGTGGCAGAGTATACGGATCTTTTTCTTTTTGATATTAAGCACATGGATTCTGAAAAACACGTTGAGTGTGTGGGTGTTCCCAATAAAATTATCCTCAGTAATCTGAGGATGCTGTTGGAAAATGGGTATGCAGTTAAGGTCAGAATTCCGGTTATTCCGGGGATTAATGATGATCCTGAAAACATTGAAAGGATGGGAAAATTCATCGTATCCCTTCCAGCTATTGGCGGTGTTAGCATACTGCCGTATCATGATACTGCTACTAAAAAATACATACAGTTCGGGATTGATTACCGCATGAAGGAAATTAAAAATTCATCATCCATGTCTGCTGAAGAAGTTGCTGAACAGCTTGCAAAATATGGACTTGATGTGAAGATAGGGACATGAAATATGAACGATCGAATTGAATATTTGAGAAAAGAAAGTTATGAAGCTCCGGTTACTCTCTCTACTGAGAGGGCTGAGCTTATTACTGAGTTTTACAAAGAGAATTACGGCAAGTATCCGGTTCCGGTCATGCGTGCGCTTGCTTTGAAATACCTGTGTGAAAATAAGACTATCTATATAGGAAAATATGAATTGATTGTAGGAGAGAGAGGTCCTTTCCCGAAAGCTGTTTCCACCTATCCTGAGCTGACATGCCACAGTGTGGGGGACCTGGAAATCCTGAATTCCCGTGAAAAAACCCGCTACAGTGTCAGTAATGAGGCCATTAAAGTATACGAGGATAAGATCATTCCTTACTGGCGCGGACGCACAATGCGCGACCGGATCTTCAGCGATCTATCCGATGAGTGGAAAGAGTCATATACTGCCGGTATTTTTACAGAATTCATGGAGCAAAGGGCACCGGGGCATACAACTCTGGACGGAAAGTTCTACAGCAAAGGGCTTTATGATTTTAAAGAAGATATTTATGAAAGCCTTGAGGGTCTCGATTTCAAGAATGATCCCGATGCAATGTCAAAACAGGCTCAGCTTAAGGGGATGGTTATTGCCTGTGATGCAGCAATTATCTTTGCTGAGCGGCACGCTGATCTGGCGAAAAATATGGCCTCAAGGGAAAGCAATCCCAGGCGGAAGAAAGAACTGAAAATAATAGCTTCAAACTGCCACCGGGTGCCTGCTCATGCACCTGGTAACTTCTGGGAAGCCCTTCAGATGTACTGGTTTATGCATCTCGGAACCATTACCGAGCTGAACGGCTGGGATGCCATGAATCCTGGCCATCTTGACCGCTACTTCTATCCTTTTTACAAGCAAGACCTGGAAAACAAAAAGCTTGCCCGGGATGAAGCCATGGAACTTCTTGAGTGTTTCTGGATAAAATTCAACAATCATCCGGCACCGCCTAAAGTTGGTATCACGGATGCTGAGAGCGGTACTTATAATGATTTCACAAATATCAATATTGGAGGTGTGCTTCAAGATGGGAGTGACGGCGTAAACGAGCTTTCGTACCTGATGCTGGAAGTAATGGATGAGATCCACCTGCTACAGCCGCAGGGTAACATCCAGCTCAGCCGTAAAAATCCTGACAGGTTTCTAAAGGCTGCGTGCAGGGTTATCCGTAAAGGATACGGCTATCCATCAATCTTCAATGCTGATACAGTTATTGAACAGATGATCAGAACCGGTAAAACTGTTGAAGATGCCAGGGAGGGCGGAACAAGCGGCTGTGTTGAGACAGGAGCTTTCGGCAAGGAAGCGTATATCCTGACCGGGTATTTAAACACACCGAAGATACTTGAGACCACCCTGAATAATGGGGTTGATCCAATAAAAGGTAAGAAGATCGGGATTGAAACAGGCGACCCGGGTGGTTTCAAGTCATTTGATGAACTTTTTGAAGCATTTAAACTTCAGCTTCATCATTTCGTGGAAATTAAGATGAAGGGGAACCAGTATATTGAGCGTATGTACGCTGAACATGTACCTGCGGTTTTTCTTTCTGTGCTTGTTGATGACTGTATCAGTAAGGGCAAGGATTACAACGATGGCGGCCCGCGGTACAATACAAACTATATCCAGTGTGTAGGTATAGGCACAATTACAGACAGTCTTTCTGCCATTAAAAAGTGGGTTTTTGAGGAGGGCTGTATAAAGATGAATGAGCTCCTTGAGGCTCTTCGTTCTGATTTCGAAGGTAAAGAACCTCTGAGGCTTATGCTTATAAATAAGACTCCAAGATACGGCAATGATGACGATTATGTCGACTCTATCATGCAGCAGGTATTCAATGCACTTTATGATGAGATAGACGGCAGGCCCAACACCAAGGAGGGTAAGTATCATATAGTCATGCTTCCGACTACCTGTCATATTTATTTTGGATCTGTCATGGGAGCATCTGCCGACGGGCGCAAGGCAAAGATGCCGGTTTCAGAAGGGATCTCTCCTGTTCAGGGAGCAGATCGGAATGGACCGACTGCAGTTATCAAATCTGCAGGAAAAATGGACCATATCAAAACAGGTGGGACACTTCTTAATATGAAACTCATGCCCGGGATTCTTGATGGGGAAGATGGTATCAGCAAGCTGGCAAAACTTGTACGAACATATTTCCGCTATGATGCCCACCACGTTCAGTTCAATGTTATCGATGCTTTGACACTTCGTAAAGCCCAGGAAAAACCCGAGGAATACAGAGCTCTTATTGTACGCGTGGCTGGATACAGTGACTACTTCTGTGACATCGGGAAGGATCTTCAGAATGAGATTATCTCACGAACACTACAGGGTGAGCTCTAACCTGCATATAACTTTATAAAACTCGGGGGAATTTACATTCTTACACTTGCATCCATTTAATAGTTAAAAATTATTGATAACATTGCCAGTTTTTCTCCAGTTCCGGATCCTGGAGAGTTTCCATAATATATCCTGTAAGCTCATCACATGTTGCCCCATCTGCTCTGCCGGTGATTTTTAATTTCTTCTGATAAATTGCACAGATGTCAAGTGCCATCTCCAGTTTTTTTGCTGGTGTTATAAAGCCTGTATGGTTCAATAATAACGCTGCAGCTTTTATTAAACTTGATGGGTCTGCGTACTGGGCTCGTCCCTCCTGAACCATTCTGGGAGCACTTCCATGAATTGCCTCGAACATCGCATATCTTTTTCCAATGTTTGCGCTTCCCGCTGTACCTACACCACCTTGAATCTGCGCGGCCTCATCGGTTATGATGTCGCCATAAAGATTTGGTGCTACAATGACTTTAAATTGAGACCTGCGGGCCGGATCCACCAATTTAGCGGTCATGATATCAATATACCAATCATCCCATTCTACTTCAGGATATTCCTCAGCAATTTGATCAGCTATGGTGAGAAATTTTCCATCAGTTGTTTTGACGACATTTGCTTTTGTTACTACAGTTACTCTATTGATATTATTTTTTCTGGCATAGTCAAAAGCTAATCGAATTATCCGGGTTGAACCCTGAGTGGTAATAACTTTGAAATCGATTGAAAGGTCTTCTGTAACCTCGAGACCCCTGGATCCCAAAACATAAGCTCCTTCAGTGTTTTCCCTGAAAAATATCCAATCGATATTTAGTTTGGGAACTTTAACAGGACGAACATTTGCAAAAAGATCAAGCTCCCGACGCATGGTAATATTAGCACTTTCAATGTTGGGCCATTGGTCTCCTTTCCTGGGTGTTGTAGTTGGCCCTTTCAATAAAACATGACATTTTTTAATTTCTGTAAGTACATCGTCGGGGATAGCTTTCATTACTTTTACTCTGTTTTCAATGGTTAATCCCTCAATAACTCTTAACTCTACTTTTCTTTTTTTTATTTCTTCCCTGAGAAGAAACTCTAAGATTGTTTTGGCGTGCCTGGAAATTTCTGGTCCTATTCCGTCCCCACCTATAATGCCAATAATGATAGGTTGGAGTTTAGAGTAATTTATCCAGTCCACTTCTTTTTTCAACCTATCAACTCTTTCAAGCTGTTCTATTAAAAGCTTTCCGAGATGTTCCTTTGCTTTCTCAATCGCTTCATTCATTGTTTTAGACCTTCTAACATTTTTTTCTGGTTTTACTTTAATCTGAATTACTCATATTAATGTAGAGTTCTTTAAAAAGTAGTTTGTTTGATTCTTCCTGTCAAGAAAAACAAAAACCCAGCCTGACAGGCAGATGACGGTATGCTGTTAATGATTAAAAAATGCGGTTTTTAAAGCCAGGATTACAATGAGTGCAATGAAGAAACGTTTTACCCATATATTACCTATTTTCAGGGCGAGGGTTGAGCCTGTCCAGGCGCCCAGCATCATGCTTAGTACCTTAATAACAATTTCCTTGCTTTTTTGGCAAGGAAAT
>JAUVYC010000251.1 GCA_030603285.1 Spirochaetota bacterium | reverse complement strand
GCAACCACACATATAAATATTTTATACCCTTTCTCCTTGAGTAGTTTTAGAGTACCCGAGCACATAAATTCCACATCGTCCGGATGTGCCCCAAAAGCTATCACTCTTTTATTATCCCCCATCCTGATTTCTCCTTTCATTTTTAATACAAGTATGTACACTTGTAAGGATATGTTTTTGTGCTCACTAATTCAGCAACCGGGAGAACATACACTCCTTCTTTTATATTTATTTTAACCTCTGATAATGCTAAGTTGATAAATCCTGATATAAAAGCAATACTTAATATTAGTAATAATATTCTTTTATTTTTCATCATCTCACCCCATAATTTATAATATTATCCTTTAATTGCTCCTGCTGTAAATCCTTTGATGAAAAATTTCAATACTGGTAAAAACAGTATAAATACTGGTATTATTATTAAAATAGATCCAGCCAGTAATAGTCCCCATTCAATATACTGCTCAGCTGTAAAAGTGGCTAACCCTAAAGCTGCAGTTTTCTTTATGCTCTCGCTAATCATTACAAGCGCAAACATATATTCGCCCCATGCAGTTATAAAAGAGTATGCACCTACTGTTATTATGCCTGGAGAAGCGAGCTGTAAAACTATTCTGATAAAAGTTGTAATTCCGCTTGCCCATCGATTTGTGCTGATTCCTCTAATTCTCTTGGAATTGTTTCAAAAAATGATACGAGAAGCCAGGTGCAAAAAGGTGCGACAAGAGCCATATAAATGATAATTAATCCTAAAAAGCTGTTCCAGAGGCCAATCATTGTAAACATCTTATAAATCGGAATTAAAAGTATGATTGTCGGAAAAACATATATAAAAAGCATAAGTCGAGAAACCATTCCACGCATCAACCTCCTGTTGCGTGAAATACCATAGGTACTTATGCAAGACACTAAAATGGATAGTGCTGCCGTAAGTGAAGAAACAACTAAAGTATTATAAAGAATTCTTGAGAAGTTTCGAACAGCCTCTTTTTCTCAAAATATCCGTTAATCGTTAGACTTCTGTACAAGATTGTGAAAATGAAGTGAGAACTTTATATGAGCAGTATAGAGGTAATTTAAGTGAGCAGTATTGCTATGAACAATGGTATAGAAAGTTGAACTAATATGTTCCCGAATGTCCAGTACAAACTATTAGTTAATGTCTGCCAGTATGTCTGATTGCGAATAATATTCTTAAAGTTGGCAAGGCCAATATACCGAGTTTCAGATGCGCCAAAAGAAATTTTAAAGAAACTTAGAATAAATGTCCTTATAAAGGGATAGGCAAATATAACGATGATTAAATGCAGGATAGGAATCATTAATATGTAACTTGTGCGCTTCTCGCGCACGTATAATCTCATAAAATGCTCTTATGTTTAAATTAAAATCACTGGCGGACTTTATAGCCCGCCAGTAACATGTGATATTTTTTACTTCACGGGAATTGAATATTTCTCCATTTCTTCACCGCCCCAAGCTACGGCCTCTTCAACTGACATCTGTCCACTTACAATCTTATTCACAACTTCTGCAAGTACATCAGCACCGGTAATATCTCCATAACCAATATTCACCCATTTGCCATACTCAAAACCATACAAAGTAGCGTAATCCTGTAGAGCCTCAATAGCAACTTTATGAATATTTTCGAATCTTTTAACAACAGGATGGTTCCAGTATTCTGGTGTCTTTGCAGCTGCTTCAGTACATGGGAAGAAAGCACCAGCTTCCTGTTCGGCAGTCAGGATAGCGTTTATTTCCGGCCTCATCAGATTTTTCATTAATCATCCGGGCAATTCCGAGTGTTTCGTCCCAGGTGTCAGGCGGTTCTGATACTCCTGCATATTCCTCAAGAAAGCTTGGTCTATAAGTTATTAGCATAATCATTGTCCATACTGGAAGACCCCAGCCACAACTTTTAGTTATTCCAATTTTCTTGACATACCAATATTTTCTATGTAGGATGGAAGTAAAATGGTAGTGAATTGCTTTTGAAAAGTGATTTCTGCTACATGGCGGTCTTTTCACTGCCAAAAGGAAGCCACCTCCTTTGGAGGTGGTATATAATATTTCTAAAAAGATTAATTCAAAGGCTATGCCTTTAAAAGCCTTTTGGCTTGGAAACCACCACCCTTTGCAGGTGGTCTTTTCACATGTGGTGAGTGGTTATTCTTGGGCCCTGGGAATTATAACAAATCTATCAATAGCGATTATGGGATTGCAGCTCAAAGCATCCTTCTTGGTGCGGTTGAACGGGGCTTTGGGGGCTGTATGATCAGAAATATTAAAAGGGATGCGCTCAGGAAAGCTTTATCTATAATTGAATAATTTATTTTAATGCCCGCGCAAAATATGACTTTAAAATATTTATTTTGCAAAAACTAAAAATTTTCCTTGACATATGATGTGAATAGTTTATAATAGTTTTTTAAAAAGGGAATTCATGGGTTCAGGAATGACGGATAATATAAACGTAAAGTTAAATTGTCTGTTTCCCACCGCAAAACATCCATTTTATCACTTAAGAGCATACAGCAACCTTGATAAAAATCTCGAATACCGTATTAAAAAGGTGCAGGTAAATGGAGAATCCGTAAGGGATTTTTACATTTATCATAATAATTTATTTAAAAAAAACAGAATGGTGAAAGGCGGGGGTCTCAATGAAGTCATTATCCGCTGGGATTGGGAGTGCGGTGAGGATACAGACGTTGAAATTTCCGGAACAGCGGTTGATAAAAAAGACCTGCTTTCTCTTTCCGGACGGATTACTGCCCCTTCCTACGGTGGATACTGGAACTCTTCATGGAAATATTATGCAGGAATAGTTTGTAAAGAAACAGCCGCTGTTTCCAGAGTCGGAGAACCGGTTCATGTAACCCTGGCCCTTTACAGCGATAGATTGACAGACCCTGAAAAAGAGATCAGGATAATTGCGGTTGATCCGGAAACAGGCGAAACTGAGGAGATTCCGTCCCAGGTATATGCAAAGAGCAAATATAGTTGCGAGGAGCCCGGTGAACGGTATCAGCCGACAACAATCTGTGAAGTCGTTTTTTTTGCTGATGTCCCTGCAAACTCGTCGCGTGTTTATCTTGCGTTTTACGGTAATCCGGATCCACGGATACCCGGGTATGAAAGCGGTTTAAAGGTGACCGGCGAGGGACTCGGATTGACACTTGAAAATCAGTTTTATAACGTTCGTCTTTCAGAGAGGAGCGGTGCTATTGATGAAATAACGTTGAAGATGGGCATAGATTGTACTTTTGACCACCATCTTGAAACAAACGGCGCACTTCACTGGAACCCGGGGATTTACGCTCCGCCGCGTCCATGGCTTCATGCATCAGATTGGGATCCCCCGGCAAGGTATTCTTCAACCCGGGGGAAGATTTTCACAATGACAAGGCGAAGCGGTCCTCTGGACCATTACCCGGAAACTGAGATTTCGATAACGTATACATTTTATGATAAGGTACCCTTGATACTAATATCCTCGACGATTGAAATTAATAAAGATATTGATGTTAAGGCTCTTCGGAACGGTGAGATTGTACTTAATAGAAAACTGGTGCAGGAGTTTGCCTGGCGGGAGCCGGACGGGAACATAGGTTCAATGATAATCACGGACGGCCCAAGACATCCGAGACAGGCGAAGATCCTCCCACATGATAGCCCCTGGGTGTGTTTCTTTAATAGAGACCGCCAGTGCGGGCTGGGCATGGTTACCGTTAAACTTGCCAATTTTAGAAAAGATGGGGGATTTTCCAGGACGTTTCAGCCCTATTCGTACCTTCACTGGGGTCCCTGGGTTTACTACGCGCGTCCGCTCGTCTACACATTCCTTTCAAGTAACCCGGGAAAGTTGATAACCATTCCTGCCGGCAATATTTATTATGAGAAAATGGCTTTTATACCTGTACGGTTTGAAAAAGATAATCAAGCCTATGAGTACCTGGAAAGGATCTATAAACAGCTTACGAATCCGCTCTATATCAGCGTTGTTGAAGATACAGATCAAAGAGCACCCAGTAAGTGGATGCCTCCGATACTTGTTGAAGAGTTTGAAGAAATAGAGGATGATTGATTTTGATTTTATTAATAGAAAGGGGATGTTATTATTTTTTTCATATTTGATTATATGGCCTGAT
>JAUVYC010000199.1 GCA_030603285.1 Spirochaetota bacterium | reverse complement strand
TTGGCTCAAATCCCCAGCTTCTAAATTTAAGCACATTATTAGCTCTGATAATATATCCTGAGCTTTGATAATATTCAAATTCACAATATCATATTTCTTTTCAGGAAGATTCTCTAATGCTATATCAAGGAACCTGACGAGACCATCATACAGAAGCACTATAAGTTTACCTCTTGATGCGGTTTTAATCTGTGTTTCTCTATAGGAAGATACACTCTCATGTTCCATACATTAATCCCCCGACCTATTTGTCTTTATATATCGGAAACGAGTATTTCAAACTTTAAGCTCTGTGCTCTTTTATTTTGTACATGGAGCAATATAATATCTTTTTAAAAGATATTCCTGAGCTTTTTCAAAAGCCAGGCCAGGATCTGTCATATTCTTATAGATTCTGTTTCTTAATGCAAGAGTTGTTGTAAGAATGTGAACTGCAGCTTTGTCTGCTATGTTCTTCATGGATACAGGCATATGGATGGCTTTTTCCCTTACCCTCCTGAATCCCTCCCTTGAGGAAATGTTTTCTATCGGTTCTGCCCCTTTTATTTGTGCACCCTGGCTCCATAGCAAAATTTTAACACTATGATTTTCTTCAGATTCCCTGATTATTGTTTCAATCTCACTCAGATAATTTATAAGATTAGAGCTTGTACGCAGTTGGTTACAGCTTATTCCCTTCATCTTTCCCGAACTTTTCCGCAATATATCTATTTCCATAGTCTCAAAAGTAAAAAACTTTCTGTTTTTTATTAATCCATAATCATGGAAAAAAGTATTCTTTGCATACAGCCGCATTCCAGGATATGAAAAATCAAAGCCTGCAAGTATAATCGTCTCAAATCCCATCTGTGCAGCAATTTTAAGCGCACATGAACCAACGGACTGAGAGTTAATAATTACTTCTTCATTTAAAAAATCCCTGGGGAAAAAATTTGTAGTAGGGTGAAGGGTAAAAAATACATACCTGTTTTGAAAAATGTCAAAAACCGGTGGAAAACTTAGGAAGCTAAGAACAGCTGGCACATCCCTGAGATCATTTTTATTCAATCCTTCAAAGTGAGAGTATACGAAAGGCTGCGGATCAATATTGCAAATGAGATCAGGTCGAATCCCATTACGAAATAGAGGTTTAACCGAAGCATCAGTTGAAATAAGAAAAAATTCGTCCCTTTTCCTTTTTAAATGTTTGATTGTCCGGTCAAGGGATGGACCTGCCCCTGTTATTAATGCTGTGCCCTTCCAGGAATCATAAAGAGAGGAAACAAGATTAATCCCCCCAACTTTTTTTATGTTGTTAAAAAAATTTCTCAGCCAGACTCCAGCAAACTTTGCGATAGTCAATCCGTCATTTACCAGGACATCAAGCTCATTTTCGATATCCTGTTCCAGGTTCCTGTATCGGTATTCGAATATACGTTTGAGGGGCGGGTAGCTCAGTACCTTTGTCTTATTATAAAATAGATAGTCGTAGTGGCTTTTTATATTCTGTATAAACTGCTGAACATTTTTTCCCGAATATATTTCAACCTTTTTATTCTCTGCAATTCTTATGATGTTTTTGAATTTCTTTACTTTTGTGAATAATCCCTCAAACGGTTCAAGAACTATGAGTTTTTTTACCTCAGGCTTCTTAACAAAAGGCTCTATCTGATACCCAAGACCGAGCCCGATAAAGACGTAAAAATCACATCCCCTCTCATAGTGCTCCTGATAAAAGCGTGTGCCGTCTCTTTCGGGGCTATACCGTGAATATACAGGCTGGAGTTTCCCTTCCTTTTCAATGAAGAGGTTTTTTTGACCTAATTCTGTATTTTCTATACTTATGTTCATAATGATTCCCGATGCATGCAATTACTATGATTGCCTGTAACGATAACTCTTATGAAAGGAATCAACAGCAAAAATAATATCCTCTCTCATTTCTGCTCTCTCTTTTCCTTCAGGTATTTTTCCGTAAAACATCCGGTACAGTCCATCGATTGAATTTGCCCCGGATAGATCACCTGTTTTATCCAGCCTGGATTTTATTCTCATAAAATCATCCTGTATTACATCCGCCGGAATCCTGCATTCCTCAGCCTCCTGTATCTTTTTACAGAAAACCGACTTATTCTTACTGCTAAAGGTATTCAACGACCCTATAGTAGCTGTTTTAATATTTTTCATAGAAACACCATCATTAAGCCTGTATACATCTTCAGCAGCCACTTCATCATCCAGCCAATCACTGTACAGCAGAAGCTTATAAGAGGAATAGATCATTTCTCCTGACCCGGTTTTAACACTGATAAGGGAATCTTTTCGAAATCCTTTAAAAACAGCGGTATGACAATTTTTAAAACGTGATGCTGAGGCTGCATAGTAAGAATCAAAACCCGCCCCCTCATGATGATCTTTCATTCCCCTGTATGCAAAATCAAATCCTCCCAGATAAATTTTTGTAAAACCCATAATCCTTGCTATAAGTATCATAACGGCAGACGATGTCCCCTGCATGGGGATACCTATACTCCATCTCCTGACGGTTTCAAGGTTTTGTTCCAGGGGAAGACCATGGGAAAATAAAAATATAGTCCCCAGCCAATTTTTCAGGACTGCAGGGGCTGCAGAATATGTTGTAAAAAGGGGAATTTTTACACCCTGTACAAACCTGTATTGATTCCCAAATCCTGCGTCTGTTGTTATAATGAGATCAGGTTTGATACCATGTTTTATGAGATACGGAAGCGAGGGGAGCAGAGCAAAAAGAGGCAGGTTTTTACTCAGTTGTTTAATATCTTCGATAATGTCCTCCAGAAAAGGTCCGGATGCAATGAGGACGACAGGACCTTTAAAAAGTCCTGTACATTTTATTGTTCCTGAATACTCTCCATCCCGACGTCTCACATTCTTTAATATGTTTTTTAACCATAATCTCTGCATCCCGTTTTCTGTTATTAGGGATGCAATCTGCTCTTCTATTCTCTTGCGTATCCACTGTTCAATCGAATGGTAGTATTTTCTAGACAGCCCTATACCCTGAGGATGTTTTACAATCGATAATTTTCTACGAAGAAGAAAACCGATTTTTTTAAAAGCCTTATCAGGTTCTTCGCCGATCACAGGTAGAATACGAGGAAAAAACTGAGGCTTAATTATATACAAAGCTGCTTTAAAAATATCAGGGTCTTTTTCTATGAGTACACACCTGTATACACCCTGATGTAAAACCCCCTGATGTAAAACCCTCTTCTGTAAAAAAGCATTAATATGATAACCCAGGCCTGAGCCAAGAAAAATGACAGCCGCATCACTATTCGCTTCATTATTAACCAACCGGAGGGCATGTCTTTCAGGGTTGTATTTTGATTCAAGGTAAATGCCGTGGGTTTTCATAGTAGGCGAGCCGTCTTGTGCAATCTCAAATGGAGGGTCTTCCGTGTTCCTGTTCAGATTTTCGTGCAAATCGGGGTTGATTTTTTGTAAATAATTGAAATTGATATTATAGTTTTTTCTATATATTAACGGTAATCTGCTCAAAACTGCATTTCCTGCACCCTGATGATATGCTATCCTGATGATATTCTATCATTTTGATATTCTATACACCTTTCCCAGTATCTCAGAAATGTCCTTAGTGCCCTGAGGATACTTTATATCATCAGGAAACCTTGTTATAAGAGAAGTGAGTGTAAAGAGCTCCTCCTTCTTTTCTCTTGTTAATCGCTGTTTAAACTCGTTTTTGATTTGTGTAATAATATCATTCGCCTCAATATCTTCCATATTTCTGAGAATGAGCAGTGATTTATTCAGGTCTACCCTTTTTGCTATTCCTCTATCCCCGCAGGTCTTGTTTATTATATCGTACAATTTCAATGCCAGGTCCAGGTATTTAACAAGGTCAAGCACACCTGAAAACTTTTTCCCTTTTTCAACAGAAAACACAATGAAATGCAGAGACTGTCTCGATTTCCTGGCACTATTAATTTCCTCCTGGATAACGGATTCCAGCACAGTAAAGGGGTCTGAGGTCTCGATTTTCCACTGCAGGAGATGAGGAATTATGTTCCTTGCTCCGTGTTCAAGCTTTTCTTTTACTCCCCTGGAAAGCTTCATTCCTGCACCTTTCATTTTATGAATATTCATTATGCCAAGGACTTCATCTTGAAATAGAACCGGAATAACAATGTACGTTTTTAACTGCTCAACCTTTTCTTTCGATAATTTTGAAATTCTCTTTTTCGCATCCTTCGGAATTCCCGGCTGGCGGTTTTCAATTATTGTTTTAATTTCCCTGTCATTCTTAGTAACGCTATACTTTTTAAGTATTTTATCCGGTATACCCACACTGTCCAGAACGGATAATTTTCCTTTTCCACTCCATCCGGTGACAAGTGCTGCAGATTCGATCCCCAGCTGAGAATATATATTCTTTAGTCCGTCCTTTAAACTTTCCCGGGCAGTATCAGAGAGAGTGTACAGATTAAGAAGACCCTGTTGTTCCTCTTTCTCCTTTTCAAGCTGCTCCATGTGCCTGGTAAGTTCCTTTTCTACTCTATACCTGTTGAGGTATTGAGCAGAAAGATGTGCAAAAAGAAGGAGCCCTGTACTGTTTATTTTTAGCCTCTTTACCTGGTTTCCGACAATTACAAATCCTGAAAGGTCAGAACCTGACAGGAAAGGAACTACCATCCACGGCGTAAGAGTGTTAAGTACAGCTGTTTCTTTTAAAACAGCTTGATCTTTTATATTGACGGACCTGACCGTTTCCCCTTTATCACCCAGCAATTCGACAAATTTTGATTTCTGCCGGAAGCTCTTCTTTCCTATTTTTTTCAATTCAGCCTTCTCAGGGAGGTAACACTCTGCAGCGTATTTCTCTCCTGACAAAACATAAAAAATGAGGGATTTCCCTTTGCAGAGCTTAAACAGGGTCTCTGAGACCTGGTCGATAAAGGCAGTGTATCCTTCTTTTCTAATTATATCATCAATTAACTCTAATATTTTAATGGAGTCTGAGGATTCAATATAGTGTTCAAACAGTTCCGGATAGGATTTTACAACCTCTTCTTCCACTTCTTCCGCGATTTCAGCCTCCGGAATCTCTTCTCTTGGCTTCTCTTCTGAAACTTCTTTTATCTCTTCGGGTACCAGTTCTTTAACCGGAGTCACTTTCTCTATTTCCTCTTCTTCCGGAAGCTGTATTTCCGGTTCAACTAACGCAGTAACAGGCTGTTCCATTTCCGCTGCTTCAGCCTTTTCCGGTACAGGAGATATCACTCCTTTTTC